>DATKVN010000011.1 GCA_035530055.1 bacterium
ATTTTCTGTTCAATGATAGAAGCGAGTTCAATTGCAAAGGCACCAGTAGTAATCAAAATTGCCAGAATAAGTGGAATCCAGAACCGCTTTTTTAAACTGAATTTTTCCATTTTTTACCCCCTCAACAAAAGGAAACCGCAATTGGTAGCCGCAACCTTTAGGTTGCGAATTCATCAGCATTCGGTAGTCGCAACCTTTAGGTTGCGTGCTGTAAATTACGCAGGCTGAAGCCTGCGACTACCGTTTTATAGATCAATAGGCAGTTTACTTCCTGCTTTATTATAGTATAAATTATCAAAATTGTCACCGTCAAAATCGCGAAACAAGCTTCGCTACTCCATCTATCGCTTCTTCGCTTTCTCCATTGCCTCTTTAATCAATCGCTGCGCCTGTAAATGGATCGGCTCGAGCTTCAACACCTTCTCAAACTCAGCTATAGCTTTTTCATACTCGCCTTTTTCGAAGTATGCAAGTCCAGCATTATAGTACTCGTCCATATTCTTCTTCCTCTCTTCTTGAACTGTCAACCATACTTTCTCCTCTATCCTGTTCATCAAGGCTTTCGATTGTTTGTGTTTCGGTTCCAGCTTCAATACCTCTTCCAGCTCAGCTATCGCCTCTCCCCACTGACGTTTCTCATAATATGCCACTGCGCGGGTGTAATGCTTTTTCATTTTCTTTACCTTTTTTTCCTTAGTTTTAGCAATTTTCGCCTTTGCTTTTTCTATAAGTTTCTTCAATTCCGCATCATCGGTGCGCACTTTAACCACTTCCTCCCATTTAGCGATGGCTCCATTATAGTCACCTTCCTTGTAATCACTGACCCCTTCTCGGAATTTCTGTTCTATCTTTTCCTTTGTTGCTATTAGCTTTTCCTCAGAAGGGACTTTTACTTTCGGAGGAAGAGCCGGATGGGGAACCTTGGTCTCTTTTTCCTCCTTTTCAACTTCTACTTTCTTTTTCTCTTTTTCCCTTTTAAGTTCTCCAAGTTCCTTTTCCAGCCTGGAACGATCTATTCCCGAAGGCTTAAACTTATCTATAATCGACTGGAGAAGTCCTATCCTGCCATCGATATCGAGACTCTTCTCCACTCTCCGATAATACTCCAGCGATTTCTCAAACTCTTTTTTCATCTCTTCTCTCTTAGAGGGAACCTTGGGTTTCTTCTTCGGCGGGATGATTCCTTCCTTTCTCAAAGATTCGAGCACTTCTTTATTCTCAGGCTCTATCTCCAGAACTTTCAGCCAGAGTTCCTTAGCCTTCTCTTTCTGCCCAATAACATAATAGGCTGAGCCCAACCTGGAAAGAGCCAGTGTATTATTAGGTTCGAGCTCAAGGACTTCCTGGCATTCGACAATTGCCAGGTCGCTTCTATCTTCATAGAGATAGTTAAGTGCCCGATACATCTTCTGCTCCACAAGTGTCATTCCTTCACTTATCTTCTCCTGCTCAGCTATGGCTGGATACTCTCTCTTTAGTACATTTAATAATCCTGGTATCTCCTTGTTTTTAGGAGCAAACTCGAAAGCATACTGAAGTGTAGTTATTGCCTTCCCGGGTTTGTCCTCAATATAGTAACTGACACCAGTTCTAATAAGTTCGGCTTCTCTTTCCAAACCCATCTCTTTGGAGATTACGTCCACGATTGAAGACAGTTTCTTAAACAGGTCCTGTATCTCAGGTCTCTTGGGATCCAGTTCCACTGCGAATCTCAATTTCCCCAGCGATTCACTGTACAATCCATTCCTATAAACTTCTATTGCTTCTTTATAGTAATTTCTGGCAAGCTCTATTTTTCTTCTCTCCTCGAGCATCTTAGCTTCCTTCTCTCTAATTTTTGCCAGTTCCACTCGGACTGCCTTTTCCGACGCAATCTCCGCCAATCTTTCCTCTCTTGCTCTTTTCTTCTTTTCCTTTTCAGGTGCAAAACGGAGAGTTAAAGATATACGATGGGAACCATAAGTATCTCTTATTCCGGAAAGCGGATAGAGGAAGGCATAATCGAACTGGAAGAGGTATTTAGCATAACTTGCGCCCAGGGAGAGGTTACTGAATCTTCTACTTCCCACACCAAGACCAGCCCTCACTCCAAAAGTTCGGTTTGAGAACCACTTCTCCGCGCCACTATAAACATTAACGTCCCCGTTCCTGAATGTTGTGTCGAAGGCAAATGTTAGAAAGTCACTATTGTATAGAAAGCCAGACCTCACTCCTATAGGGACTCTACTTTTATTATCTTTTAAGTCCATATGGGGCTGATTAATATCTATGAGGGAAAGACCGAGGGAGTATTCCCTGTTGAATTTATATAGGAATCCCAAATCGGTGCTGAATCCTGTTTTAGAATATCCCCTGCTAAACACCGGGTCGCGCTCACCGGTAGTATTACCGAAGTCATCAATAGCACTTTCAGTGTAGAGGGTCTTCCCATATTTCTTACTTAGCAACTTCAAATTTAGCCCTGCCAGAAGTTTCTTCTTAAGAGTATTTCCATAAGAGAGGATAAAACTATTCTCTCGATAGAGACCCCGTAAGCCGAAATTCAGCCACCCTACGCCCAATGTCCCCCAGTGGTATAAAGGATGGGCATAACCAACGAATCCACTACCCAGATTACTCCCGTCATCTAAACCCCAGTACAGTTTCCCATAGCCACTGGTAAACTGGGACTCGTCCAGTTGAGCCAGACCCGCTGGATTATAATAGATGGCATTAACATCATCAGCCAGAGCAGTGTAGGCATTCCCCATCCCGATGGGACGGGCCCCCACACCTAAATCCTCAAAGTCAGCCCAACAGGTCACCCGGACACATACCAGAATAGCGCCCATCAGAATTATCCCCGTAATCATTTTAATCAACTTATTCATTTTTTGTCTCCTCTCAATATACTTATTTTTATCTCTTCTTTCAAATGGTATTTGTAGTTGGACTCCCCCCGATTTCATCGGGGCAATTATCTTCATTATTTTGCCAGAATGACTGTTCCATTGATAACTTTCCCTTCTCCCTCTAACTGGTATATATAAACACCGCTGGGAGCAACTTTGCCTTTCTCATCCTTACCATCCCAGGCGAACGATGTCTCTGATTGACCGATGTCGAGTTGACGCACCAGAGCGCCTCTGATATCGAAGATTCTGCATACGATGCCTTTCTCATTGGGATTGGCATACTCGAAGTTGACCACATCGTTCAATCCGTCATTATTGGGCGTGAAGATTCTCGGATATACTTTATTCAGACTAAATTCAGTAGCGGCAGGCGCTTGTTTAATCTTATACCTACCCAACTTCTTCATCTTTATCGTAATTACCTGCTCATCCGTATCCACCCTGGCACCAAGCTTCACCCACTCAATTCCATTGAACCAGAATAGAGCCAGATTTCTTCCCGCCTGACTCGCCTTTATATTAGTTCCCTTCACAGTACCTTGACCGTTTACTTCGTAAGACAGACCTACGGATGCCTTCGGCTTAGCGAAGGAGAAGCTCTCAATTTCCTCAGGGGTCTCATTACCATAGCCTCTGAACGCTTTGTATTCATAACAACTTATGACTTTGTCCTTATTCTCTTCTTCTGGAACTTCCTCAACGGTTATGTTCAAGTCATCGCCATAAGAACTGCTTTCTTCATACAATATATCTGTCAGTTCCTCAGGAATGATTACCCTCGCTTGCATATCTTCTGCCAGAGCAATTACATTCACTTCTTCATCTTGTACCATTAACATCATCGAGTCGCCACTCTCTACACCTTTAGAATCGACTGCTCTAACTTTGTAATAATACGTCTCACCAATGATATTTTCTGTTTCAGTCCAGGTCAATATCGATTTAGCCACAGTCGTTGCCGGGTCGACATTGAATCCTGCAAGAGAAGTAGAGCGATATACTCTATATTCTTCTAAATCAGTGCACGGTGACCCATCTTCGTTTCTGGTTACTTCTTTCCAATCAATCTTTATATGTTCGCCACCATCAACCAATGTTCCCTTGACGCCACACGGTTCTCTCGGCCTTAAGCTCGGGCGAGCACTAACCTCATAAGAAGCATCACTAACATTATTCGCTTGATCTACTGCTTTAAGTACATAATAGTAAATGACTTCGTTAGTTAACTCTGTATCAACATATCTTGTTGTAGGATGAGTCACAGTAGCTATAGCGACATCATATGAGCCACTAATCGTGCTACGATAGACCCAATACGACTTCATATCAGGCTCAGTATTTGGAGTCCAGGTAAGAGTAACCCGTTTATTTCCAGCCTTAGCTACCAGACCAGTAGGCGCAGCCGGTGGAGCATCAACAAGCGCCTGCGCCCATGCCGTCGCTCCATTAGACAAACCTGACCAGTTGCTCGCCTCATCAGCAGTCCATAGCCTGAAGTAGTATGTAGTGCCAGGGACCAACCCATCAGTCTGGTCAACAATGCGAGATTGTGGGTCTCCTGGATTAACCGCGTATGAGAGGTTCTTAATTTGAGCATCAGCCGTGCTCCAGGAAACCGTGTAGTTGGAAGAGAACTGGATATTATACTGACCACCATTGATTGGATTATTCCAATCATCATCACCCGGCGCCGTCCATGTCAGCCGAATCTCCCCCTGTCCAGCCCATGTTTCCGCAAACAAATCCGTAACCGCCGCCGGCGCCGTCGTATCTCCCAAGACCACCCAGACCGTTACTGTGTCAGATAATGGACTTTCAAGCACCAGCGGTGGTTTATCAACAGCACTAATCGCATAATAATAACTTGTCTTAGTTTGTAATCCAGTGTCAGAATATGCAGTCGATGTTGTAGTCCCTACCGCAAACAGAGCTGATGGTGAAATACTGGAACGATAAATCTTATAATAGTCAAAATCTATTCCTTTCTCACTCTCTGTAAGCTCGGTCCAGGAAAGGTCTACTTTTTCCACTCCGGCAATTGCAGTCAATCCGGTCGGCGTCGCCGGAGCAGTATCCGGAACTACACAATATGCCTGATTAGTCACGCTTGCCGCTCGAGTATCAATAGGCGATTCATTCGGTGGACTGGCATCATCATAACTCTTAATAGCAAAGTAAAAAGTAGTTCCCGGCCACAGAGAGTCAATCATTGTTTGTTCCGTTTGACCAGGGTCGTTAGCAAAAGTTATTCCTTTCCATCCACCAGCAGTATTCCACCAGGCAGTAGTGTCTCCACCCAAATCAGAAATGCTAAATGTATCATATTCAATATCATAACCTTGAACCGCTCCGCTGGAGAACTCATCATCCTCATAAGGCGCAGTCCAACTTAAAAGAACCTCTCCCTCCTGGCTCCCAGCCAGTGCTGAAAGGTTCGTAACTGGTGCAGGTGGCCAAGTATCCCTAATCCCTACACTAATAGTAACATCTCTCGTGGTGGTACCTGCGTAGACCAATCCTGTGCCAAAAATGGTTATTATTGCAATAAGCAACATAATCATCTTCGCCTTTAGCCCGCACCGCATAATAGTAAAGATTGAACTACACTTTTGTTTCATCTGCTCCATCTCTTCCAGAAATTTTCCTCACTTCGTTCGGTAATGGTCTATTAGACAGTTTCTCCATTTTTCTCTATGAATAATCGTTTTATTTTTCTATTTACCAGTTTATTCGCCATACTCAATACTGGCGTAACCGCGCCTGTGACCAAGATTATTAGTCGTGCCTTTACTCTCTTTATTAGTTTTTGCGTGTATCTATTCATTTATTAATAAATCCTTTCGTCACTTTTCCGCTTTTTACTCAATCTTCTCTTCTGTTTTGAAATAGACCCTCTAATAAAGTTCTGGTTGATATCTCTCATTTATGGTAAATTTCACCCACACTTTTTGTAGGGGTTTACTCCCTGGTCTTTGTCAGGGACAGGTTCATCAAATCCCGATTGGTAAATCGGGACGCCATGAATGTCGCCCCCTACATTTATCCAGGAACTTTCCCATAGTGCGACCTTTTAGGGTCGCTCTTCGCACTACCGGTCCGCCTTGAGCGGACAATCGTCAATGCAGTCCATCACTCTGCAGTTACTGACCACCAATCACCGATTACTGCCTTTTACATCTTTTTCAAATTACTCAGAGGTTCCTTTTATTCTGGCCATTATTGTCTGGGTGTCAGAATAATCCACACTTGTCGGCATATCCAGCATAAACCAGAGATTCTCAGTGGTAGTGATTTCCGAATCCAGACTTAACTGCACTCCACTGGCATCTGTTAAGTTGTTGTAAGTTACTGTAGTAGTA
>DATKVN010000012.1 GCA_035530055.1 bacterium
CCAGGTTTAAATCCGGCAATTCGTGGATGTGTGTTGCGGGCAATGGATTTCGGCTGGGAAGTAGTGGGAATTAATGAGGGCTGGAAGGGATTGATTGAGGGTTTGACTGAGTCCTTGGAAATTTCCCAAGTGGAAGATTTAATGAATAAAGGAGGGACAATACTGGGCACTTCCCGGACCAGTCCCTATAAGGTAGAGAAGGGCGTGGAAAGATGTTTGCAGAATATAAGAAAACTTAGGATTGAGGCAATAGTTGCTATGGGTGGCGAAGATACTTTAGGAATAGCCAATAAACTATATAAGGAACACAAGATGAAAGTTGTTGGTGTCCCAAAAACTATGGACAATGACCTTTCATCCACAGATTACACTTTTGGTTTCGATACCTCGGTTACTCTGGCGATGAATGCTTTGGAAGTTTTAAAAGATACTGGAAAATCACATAGAAGGATTATGGTTTTAGAGGTAATGGGCAGGCACGCTGGCTGGGTGGCGCTGTTTACAGCCATTGGCGGTGGTGCAGACTGGGTTCTGCTTCCTGAGGAAAAAGCGGATATAGATTCGATGTGCAAACATTTGAAAAGAGTTTATGAAAGGAAAAAGATAGCCACAGTAGTAGTTTCTGAAGGTATCGAAGTTCCCGTAGAGAAAATAAGTAAAGAAAAACTGGATCAGTTTGGCCATATGCTTTTGAAAGAGAGAGGGGTGGGAGAAGGTATTGCTAGAGTTATAAGGGATAGACTGGGAGTTGATACCAGGGTAAGCGTTATCGGTCATATGCAGAGGGGAGGAGCTCCCACTCTATTCGACCGAATGCTGGGAGTGAGGGCTGGTGTAAAAGCAGTGGAACTGATTAAAGAAGGAAAGTTTGGTCAGATGGTCTCCTTACGGGGAACAGAGATGGTGGGGGTTAGTTTAGAAGAAGCTGTGGGTAAGTTAAAGACTGTTTCCCCTGAGTGGATCGACTTCGCCCATACCCTTTTTAAATAGAAATATTAAAAGATAATTTGTTCATCGTTAAGGAATTTCTTAACGTAGAGAGATTTGGAGTCCTCCCGAAAGGGAGGTAGGTAGTTATCCTTGCTTTCGCAAGGACTCCATATAACAGACTATCTTTTAAGAAGCGACTACGGTGATTAAATCGTTTACAGGAATAAGGAAAAATGAGAATTTCTTATAATTGGTTAAAGGAGTATGTAGATTTTTCCCTGTCTCCTCCAGAACTGGCTAAATGTCTCACCATGGCAGGTCTGGAAGTGAGCAATATTCTCTATTTGGGGTCAGAGGTGGAGAACGTGGTGGTTGGTGAAATTCTTTTCCTGAAGCCTCTTCCCCAGGCAGATAAATTAAGCCTCTGCCAGGTTTCCGATGGGAAGCAGATTTTTTCTATAGTTTGTGGAGCAAGGAACATAAAGGTTAAGAATTTAGTTCCTCTTGCCAGGGTGGGAGCTAAACTTCCTGGTGGGAGAAGAATAAGTAAGGCGAAAATAAAAGGGCAGACTTCTTACGGAATGCTCTGTTCTGAGAAAGAATTGGGGGTTGGAGAAGATGCCAGTGGCATTCATATTCTTCCCCCTGGTTGTAAACTGGGTGAGGATATTAAGAAGACGTTAACGTTGGAAGAAATAGTGCTGGAGGTAGAACTGACTACCAATCGCTCCGATTGTGCCAGTATATTTGGGATAGCTCGTGAGGTTTCCGCTATTTTGGGTGGGAATTTAAAGCCACCCAGGATTGAATTGAAGGAAAACGGAACTTCTGTTTCTGACTTAGCGAAAGTGGAGATTCTCGCTCCCCAGGCATGCAGGCGTTATACCGCCAGAATTATTCGCGACCTGAAAGTGGGTTCTTCTCCTTCCTGGTTAGTCAGGAAATTGGAGACAGTAGGGCTTAGAGCGATTAATAATGTGGTGGATGTTACCAATTATGTGCTAATTGAACTTGGCCATCCTCTTCACGCCTTCGATTATGATAAATTGGCTGAGCATAAAATTCTTGTGCGTTTTGCTACTCCTGGCGAGAAGCTATTGACTTTGGATAATGAACAGAGAAAATTGACGGAAAAGAATTTACTTATTGCTGATGCCGAGCGGCCGGTTGCTTTAGCAGGGATAATAGGAGGGACGGAGACGAGCGTTGACCAATCTACCAGAAATGTGCTTTTGGAAAGCGCTTATTTTGTTCCTCAAGTAGTAAGAAGTACAGTCCGGCAGTTGGGGATTGATACAGAATCGTCTTATCGTTTTGAACGTGGCGTTGATGTGGAAAATGTCCTTATCGCCTCCAATCGAGCTTGCCAGTTAATCCAGGAACTCGCCGGAGGAAAAGTTGCTTCTGGAGTAATCGATGTCTACCCTCAGCCTTTCTCTCCAGTAGAGATAGAGTTTTCCCCGGAAGAGACCAACCATATCCTGGGTTCTAATATTTTCCCCAAAGAAATGAGTGAAATTTTGACCCGTCTGCGATTTAACATTTCCCAGAAAGAGGGGGAGAAGCACCTGTGGGTCAGAGTGCCTTCCTATCGAAACGACATCTCTCGCCCCATCGACCTGGTAGAAGAGATTGCCCGACTATATGGATATGATAAGATTCCCTCAGGAATGCCGAAAATAGAGATCAGTGATTCGGTTGATGATAAAGTTTTGATGTTAGAGGACTTTGTAAAAGAGGTTTTAACCAGGTTAGGATTATGCGAAGTTGTCAGCCGTTCTCTGGTTAGTCCAGAATATTATAATGAACTGGACATTGCTATCCCCACAGGGCTTAAAGGAACTGTGGAGATTACCAATCCCTTATCTCGGGAACAGAGTCTTTTACGCACTTCCCTTCTCCCGTGTCTTCTATCGGTCCTGAAATGGAATCTAAACCACGGGGTCCCTGATATGAAAATATTCGAAATAGGTCGGGTCTTCTTTCCTGGAAAGGGCATACCAGAAGAGAAAAGGATTTTGGCAGGTGTCCTGGTTGGTACTCAGGAGGAGCGATACTGGGAAGACTCTTCAAAAGCTATCGATTTTTACTATGTTAAAGGGATTGTGGACTCCCTGTTAGGAGAACTGGGCATTTATCCTCAACGTCGTGGAGAATCTGGGATAGAGAAAAGCAGCCATTTTCTTCTGGAAGAGGGAATTTCCAATAAGATAATGGTAGACAATGAACATCTGGGAGATTTTGGCGAATTAGCTAATAAGGTCTTCCGCAAAATGGAATTCAGAGATAAGGCATACATTTTTGAGTTAGATTTTGACAAAATGTGTAGACTTATCGAGATTAAGAAAAAGTATAAGAGAATGTCGAGGTTTCCCTGGGTTTCCAGGGATATTGCTTTGGTAGCTCCCCAGGGCTTGACATTTGGAGAGATTTGTGTTAAAATTAAGAAGGTTGGAGGTGAGCTCGTTCAAGACGTAAAACTTTTCGATGTCTATTTTGGTAAACAGATTGAGCCGGGGAAGAGGGGCTTGGCCTGTAAAATTATTTATCAATCCATGGAAAAGACCTTGAGGGATGAACAGGTAAATAGTTTACATATGAGAATAGTGGAAGAGTTGGAAAGAGATTTAAAAGTAAAAGTGAGAAAACAAGACTCACTTGTGAAATAAAGGAAAATGAGAGAATACAATACTGTCAAGAAAAAGATAGAGGAGGTTGTTCTATTAATTAATTCGCTGAAACAGGAAAGGGTAAAGTTACTGGAGAGGATTGAAAAGCAAAAAGAAGATATTAAATCTATGGAAGGAGAGAATAGAATAGCAAAGAAAATAGTCGCACAAGTCGAACACCTGGGAAAGGGAAAAAAAGAAGTTAGGGAAAGACTCCGGATTTTGCTTGATCGGTTAGATAAAATGAAAGTATAGTCCTGGCATAGGGAAGAGGGTTCTATGCTTGAAAAAGATGGCGATAAGATTCCAATAAGGATATATAACCGAGAATTTGTAATTGAAGGGGGTAATTGGGACCCCTTGTACATTTCGGCTTTAGCAAAATATGTTGATGAACAGATGAACAGAATAGCTAACACATCAAACATTGTAGATACAAGCCGAGTAGCAGTTTTAGCTGCTTTAAATATTGCTGATGAATTGTTTAGATTGAGAGAGAGCAAGGATACCAGTGGCCAGGAAATATCAAAAAGATCTGAAGAGTTAATCAAGCTGCTCGATCAAGCATTAAAAAGATAGTTTCTATATTATTTAAAATATAGCAGGCTTTTATTGTCCCTGCGATGTTCGTGATGTGTTGACTATTTTAAGCCGACAAGTGTAGATTAGGGAATCCGGAGTTTCTGGTAATCGTGGTTATCAGAACAGGATACCCACTTTAAGTTGGTGCTTTAAAACAGTCAGACACACGGCAGAGCGGGGACTTTTTTTAACAAAAAAGGGGCCAGAGTCATTTTTTTGCGGGGCTACTCTTGAATACGCCCCGATAAATCGGGGCTAATCCACGCTCCGATAAATTGGGGCCAATCCCAATCCACGCCCCGATAAATTGGGGCTAATCCTGAATTCAAAAATGGAACTTTTTGCCAAAGAGAAATCGGAAGCCATTAGAGATATGCCCTTAGCTTTGAGGATGTCCCCCAAGAGACTTTCCCAGTTTGTAGGGCAAGAGCACATTTTAGGCAAGGGTAAACTGCTCCGGCGAGCTATTGAGGCGGATAGAATTGTATCTCTCATCTTCTATGGTCCGCCAGGCTGTGGTAAATCGGCACTTGCCAGAATAATCGCTGAACGGACGAAAGCACACTTTGAGGAGTTAAATGCGGTGACTTCCGGGGTCGCTGATTTAAGAAAGATAATTGAGAGAGCCTGGCAAAAGAGAAAGTTTTCGGGTCAGAAGACAATTCTACTAATCGATGAGCTTCACCATTTTAACCGAAGCCAGCAAGATGGACTCCTGCCAGATGTAGAGAAGGGGATAGTTACCCTGATCGGCATTACTACCGAGAACCCTTATTTTTATATTAATTCCAGGTTACTCTCCCGTTCCCAGATTTTCGAATTTAAACCTTTGAATAATGAAGAGCTAAAAGTTATTTTGAAAAGGGCAATTGAAGATAAAGAAAACGGCTTGGGCAAGAAGAGAATAAACATTGTTCCTGAGGCACTAAAGCATCTGATAAAAACTTCTAACGGTGATGCTAGAAGAGCATTGAATGCACTGGAGGTAGGAGTGATGACCACAAAACCAAGCCGCAATGGAGAAATTAACTTTACCCTATCAGTTGCTGAAGAATCAATCCAGAAAAAGGCTGTGGTCTATGATAAGAAAGGGAATGAACATTATGACACGATATCTGCTTTTATTAAGAGCATGAGAGGCTCTGACCCGGATGCAACTTTATACTGGTTGGCAAAGATGATATATGCTGGTGAAGACCCACGATTTATTGCCAGAAGGATTGTGATCTGTGCCAGTGAAGATGTGGGCAATGCAGACCCACAAGCTCTGGTAGTAGCCAATGCGGCTCTGGAGGCCTGTGAATTTTTAGGAATGCCCGAAGCTAAGATACCCCTTGCCCAGGCGGCAATATATATTGCTTGTGCTCCCAAGTCTAATGCAGCCTATAAGGGAATAGATAAGGCTTTAGCCGATATAGAAGAGAAGAAGATTCTTAAGCCTCCAAAGTATTTAACTAAGGCTGGACAAAAAGATTATAAATATCCTCACAATTATGCAAAAGGATGGGTTGAGCAGGACTATTTACCCGTGAAACGTAAGTACTATTTTCCCACAGAAGAAGGCTATGAGGCAAAGATTAAAAAGAGGATGGAAGAATTGGAGTCCCGGATTGCTAAGGATTCTAAGTTTTCCCATAGGCAGAAACCAGACCATCCTATAGAAAAAGTGACTGGGAAAGGGAAAGGGGATAAAGATAGAACTTTTTAGAAAAATGGAGGAGAAAAAAAGAAAAATCAGGCAAGAATTCCTGAAGAAGAGAAATAACCTTTCCCGGGATGAAATAAAGTCTAAAAGCGAGAAAATCGAAAAGGAACTCTTTTCCTTACCTGAGTTCCAACGAGCAAAGACAGTTATGTTTTATGTATCTTTTCGTAGTGAAGTGGAAACAGAGAAAATGACAAGAAATGCGCTGAAATTGAAGAAAAAGATAGTAATACCTGTTGTGCATGGAGAAAAGATAGTGGTGTCCGAGATTAAAAATTTAAAAAAAGAACTCACCAAGGGAAGTTTTGGAATAAAAGAGCCGAAAAAAGAGTTCAGAAGGAGGGTGAATCAAAAAGAGATTGATCTTGTAGTTGTCCCTGGAGTAGTCTTTGATAAGAGTGGAGGTCGCCTGGGGTATGGGAGAGGATATTATGATCGATTTTTAAGAAGTAAATCGATAAGATCAAGGATGAGTCGCTACCGTCAATGTGCACTGATTGGACTTGCTTTCGATTTGCAGATTGCCAGGAAAATTCCTCTCGTAAAAAGAGATATGAAGGTTGATAAAATAGTTACTGAAAGCGGGATAGTAGATTGTAAGAACCGGCCATAAGTAAATTCCAATAGTCGCATTACCAAGTTCCTCGTATTTCCAGCAGGGATAACTTGAGTGTGGTAATTTTCCGTAGATTAAGGAAACCTTTGTGGAAGGGGGCGCCGGTCGCGACGAGTAAGGAGCGACGACCGAGCGAAACGAGGGAAAGGCGCGGGCGGAAGACGCTTGAGCGCCCCGGAGACAGAGAGTCCCCGATATGTAATATCGGGGAAGCACAGGCTGATTCACATAGGAGGGAAAAATGAATAGTCTAATCTTGATTGGTGCGGGTTGCCTTCTATTAGGAGTGTTGGCAGGATATATTTTAAGATTTATTTATGCAAGACTTCAGGCCTCGTCGGTTGAAGCACAATCGAAAAGGATAATCGATTCCGCCCAGCGAGAGGCGGAATCGGAAAAGAAAGAAGGCATCCTTGAGATAAAAGATGAAATGCACAAAGCAAGGATTAAATTTGAAGAGGAAACGCGAAGTCGACGAAAAGAGTTGGAAAGTCTGGAAAAGCGATTAGCACAGAAGGATGAAAATTTAGACCGTAAAGTTGATATCCTGGAGAGAAAAGAGAGAGAAATCAACAAGAAAGAGAGATATGTTTTAGGGAAAGAAAAACATTGGGAGGAGGAAGCAAAGAAGTTAGCGCAAGCAAAGGAGGAACAAAAAAGGGTATTGGAAAGGTTAGCCAGAATGACTCCGGAAGAAGCAAAGAAAGTTCTCCTGGCCAATATGGAGGAAGAGGCTAAGAAAGAAGCGACGACAATTATTAGACGGATGGAACAAGAGGCTATAGAGATCGGAACAATAAAAGCTAAAGGGATTTTAAGTCAGGCTATCCAGCGTTGTGTTGTGGAGCATACTGCGGATATCACCGTTTCCACAGTTTCTTTGCCCGATGATGAGATGAAAGGCCGCGTGATAGGCCGGGAAGGGAGGAATATTCGGGCTTTCGAGAACGCCACTGGAGTTGATTTAATAATTGACGACACTCCTGAAGCCATTACACTTTCTGCCTTTGATGGGGTGAGAAGGGAAATTGCCCGGGTTGCTCTGGAAAGACTAATTGCCGATGGCAGGATTCACCCGGCAAGGATTGAAGAAATTGTAGAAAAGGCAAAGGAAGAGATGGAATCACATCTAAAGTCAGTGGGAGAACAAACAGCATTTGACGTCGGTGTTCAAGGTCTCCACCCGGAAATAATTAGGTTAATAGGTAGGCTTAAATATCGAACCAGTTATGGTCAGAATGTTCTCCAGCATTCTTTAGAGGTAGCTCACATAGCTTCTATATTGGCTGGTGAATTAGGCGTAGATGCAAAATTTGCCAGACGAGCGGGGTTGATACATGATATAGGTAAATCTATCGATCGCGACGTGGAGGGAACACATGCCCAGATTGGTGCAGATTTAGCAAGAAAATATAATGAACCCTCGAATATGGTTAATGCCATTGCTGCCCATCATGAAGACTGCCAGGCTCAGAGTATAGAGGCAGTCCTGCTGCAGGCTGCTGATGCAGCCTCTGCTTCCCGCCCAGGTTCTCGGAGAGAATCTCTGGAATACTATTTAAAGAGGCTGGAGAAGTTGGAAAATGTAGCCAATTCTTTTCGAGGAGTAGAGAAATCTTATGCCATTCAAGCAGGACGAGAGATAAGGATTATTGTGGAACCGGAAGAGGTGGAGGATAGTATGGTGCAAAATCTGGCCAGGGAGATAGCTAAGAAAATCGAAAAAGAAATAGAGTATCCTGGACAGATAAAAGTTACGGTTATCAGAGAGACAAGAGCCATCGAAACTGCAAAATAAAAAGG
>DATKVN010000013.1 GCA_035530055.1 bacterium
TGGTGAGCCCATGGAACTGAATCCCTTTGTATCGGACATTTTGCGAAAGACAATAAAGGGATTTCTCTCTGGGTTGAAGGGTTTCAAGAGAGGGAAAATTAGAATTAAAATTGGGGATAGAGAAGACCGATGAAGACAAAAGAGGTTACCAGCTACATATATGGTCCAGTTCCCTCCTGGCGATTGGGGAGGTCGTTGGGTGTTGATATTGTACCTTTTAAGATTTGCAGTTTTAATTGTATCTATTGTGAAACTGGAAGGACGACTAACCTTACTATAGAGAGAAAGGAGTATGTCTCTAAGGCTCCTGTTATTGAAGAATTGAAAGCGTTCTTATCAAAAAGGAAGAATATTGACTATATTACTTTCTCAGGTTCGGGTGAGCCCACTTTAAATTCCAAGATTGGTGAAATGATAAACGAAGTAAAAAAACTCACAGATATTCCTGTAGCTATAGTGACTAATAGTTCTCTTCTTAATAAAGAAGAAGTGCGTCGGGAATTGAGGGAAGCAGATGTCGTTATTCCTTCTCTGGATGTGGTGAGCCAGTCTATCTTTGAATCTCTCAATCGGCCACATCCGTCTTTGAAGATAGAAGAAATAATTAACGGATTGATCGAGTTGAGGAAAGAATTTAAAAATAAAATCTGGTTAGAAGTATTACTGGTTAAAGGGATTAACGATGGCCCGGAAGAGATTCGTAAACTGGCAGAAGTTATAGAAAAGATTAGACCGGATAAGGTGCAACTGAACACTGTGCTTCGCCCACCAGCGGAAGAAGAGGTTTTTGCCCTAAGTCAAAAAGAGCTTCGTTCCATCCAAAGGAAACTACCAGGGAAAGTGGAGGTAGTCAGAAAATTTAAGAAAGTTCTAAATGGAGAACATATAGAAAAACTGGAAACCGATATCAAAAATCTTCTTAAGAGAAGACCCTGCACGCTCAGTGATATTTCGTCTGCTTTGAGAGTTAATCCCAAAGAGGTGATGAAAAACTTGACCATTCTGGAAGGGCGTACAGAGATTAGAGCGGAACTGCATAATAAAAAGAGATACTATATTTCGACTCGACAAAGCAAGCGTGTTGAAGGAAGCTATTCTAAAAAAGACGGACAAGATGACAGGTAGTGTAGGGCTTTATGCCCATAATGATTTTGGTCACGTAGGGGCGACCTTTATGGTCGCCCAAAGGCTTGTCCCCGTAAACCCCATTACAACGGGGTAAAAATTACGCCCATAAAGGGCTACACTACAATTACATTACGATTACGCCCATAAAGGGCTACGCTACGACATTATCGAGGTAAATCTTGTTCAGCCAAGGGAGAGAAATTGTATCCAATACTTCTTAAATTGGGACCTTTCACTATTTATACATATGGATTAATGGTAGCAATTGGTTGTCTTGTGGGTTTCTTTTATGTTCGGGAAGAGGCAAGGAGAACAGGCTTCGATACCGACAAGATAATGAGTCTATTTCTCTGGGTGTTAATCTCTGGCTTTATGGGAGGAAGAATCCTCTATGTTTTTGTGGAATGGGAACGTTTTCTAAATGAACCCTTGAGAACCATTTTTGGCCGGGGAGGGTTCGTTTTCTATGGTGGATTTATTTTAGCTTTTGGAATTGGCATCTGGCAGATGAGAAGAAAGAGTTTAAATATCTGGAAAACTGCGGATATCTTTGCTCCAGGAATTGTAATAGCCCATGCAATAAGTAGAATAGGTTGCTTTCTGAATGGTTGTTGTTACGGTCGTCCTACTGATTCCTGGCTGGGAGTCTCCTTTCCGCCAGAGAGCCCGGCTGGTTCTCTGGGTCAATCTCTAATTCCCATACAACTATTCTCCTCGTTAACTCTATTTATCATCTTTGCCATCCTACTCACCTTAAGGCGCTACAAAAAATTTGATGGTCAATTATTCTGGCTGTATGTTCTTCTTTATGGAGTGACTCGCTCTATAATTGAAATCTTTCGGGGTGACCCTCGAGGTCATATCTGGCTCTTCTCTACTTCTCAATTTATAGGTATAATTCTTGCCATTTTAGCACTCATCATGCTTGGGAAATTGGGAAGAGAGAAAGAACAGAGTTTGTAGTCGAGGAGGCATTGTGGCTCAACAAGTTTCACTGGTTATGGCCTTTTTTGCCGGGCTTTTAACATTTCTTTCTCCCTGCGTTTTACCACTGATACCTGCTTACATTTCTTTTATTACTGGGGTGTCTATCGATGATTTAGTTAGTAGTGGAGAAGAGAAGAGTAAAATGACCAAGAGAATTTTTTTAGAAATGGTTTTATTCATTTCTGGCTTCTCTTTAGTTTTCATCTTACTGGGAGCTTCCGCTTCCTACTTTGGAAAATTTGTGCTCTCGCACTTGAATATTTTGAGAATTGTCGGTGGAGTTTTGGTCATCGTGTTTGGTTTGTATATTTCCGGGTTATTTAGCATAAGTTTTTTGGGGTATGAAAGAAAAATTCATTTAAAGATGAAACCCACGAATATTTTAGGTTCTTTTATTGTGGGAATAGTTTTTGCTCTGGGCTGGACTCCCTGTGTTGGTCCTGTTTTGGGAACAATACTTACTTATGCCGCCACTCAGGAGACTGTCAGGGAAGGGGTCTTCCTTTTGGGTTCCTACTCTCTGGGATTGGGCATTCCTTTTCTCGTCTCGGGTCTGGCTGTTAACCTTTTTCTTAGGGGATTCAGGAAGATAAAGAAATACTCAAGGCTAATATCAGTAGTAACTGGAGGACTGCTGATTCTATTTGGAATTCTGATTTTAACCGGCAAATTCCAATTCATAATGTAATTCACATAAGGGGGAAAGATGGAAATTGTTCTGAACGATGAAAATTTCAAGGAGGAAGTTCTGGATTCAAAAGTGCCTGTCCTGGTAGATTTCTGGGCTGAATGGTGCGCACCCTGTTTAATGGTTGCCCCAGCTATCGAAGAGATTTCCCGGAAGTATGCAGGTCGCCTGAAAGTGGGAAAACTTAACGTAGACGAAAATCCTCTCACCAGTGCAAAATATGGAATTCAAAGCATTCCCACTTTCATAATCTTCAAGAATGGAAAAGTGCTCGGCCAGACTGCCGGGGCTATGCCCAGGGAAGGCTTAGAAGCCAAAATTGGAGAAATTCTGGATGAGTGAGTATGATGTTATTATTATTGGCGGTGGACCGGCAGGTTTGACCGCCGGTCTCTATACAGTTCGCGCAAGGCTGAAAACTTTATTTCTGGAAAAGGTGGCTCCTGGGGGTCAGGCAGCCCTCGCCTGGACAATAGAGAACTATCCAGGATTTCCTGAAGGGATTGGCGGAGCTGAATTGATGGATAGGTTCAGGAAGCAAGCGGAAAAATATGAATTGGAGATTAAAAGTGGAGAAGTGGTAAAGGTTAACGTTTCTTCTGAAGATGAGCGGTACAAAAATAAATTGGAGAAAGTAGTTAACACAGAGAAAGAGGAGTACAAGACCGTAGCTTTAATTGTTGCTACAGGGACAAGACCAAGGAAATTGGAAGTCCCCGGAGAAGAGAGACTGATTGGTAAAGGAGTATCCTATTGCGCTACCTGTGATGGACCCTTGTTTAAAAATCGGAAGGTTGTTGTAGTAGGCGGTGGAGATGCTGCCGTAAAAGAAGCACTATTTCTATCCAAATTTGCAGAGAAAGTCACTTTAATTCATCGTCGGGAGGAACTCAGGGCAAGCAAAATTATCGAAGAGAGGGCGGTTTCCAATCCCAAATTGGAATTTATCTGGAAGTCAATAGTGACTGAAATTCTTGGAGAAACTGAAGTGAAAGGTGTTAAGGTAAGAAATCTGGAGACAGGAAAAGATTTGACATTAGAAACAAAAGGCGTATTTGTCCACATAGGTACCGCTCCTAACACCGGGTTCCTGAAGGGTGTTGTGGAGATGGACGAGGAAGGATTTATTATTACAGACGAAAATATGGAGACTTCAGTTAAAGGGATATATGCTTGCGGAGATGTGCGGAAGAAATTGTTAAGGCAGGTAGTGACTGCCTGTGGCGAGGGGGCAACTGCCGGTTTTGCTGCCGGGCAATACGTTGGAAAATGGAAAGATAAGACTAAAATATAGTTTATTCATCGTTGAGGAATCTTTTAACGTGGAAAGATCTGGAGTCCTCCCGAAAGGGAGGTAATCGACCTTGCTTTCGCAAGGAGTCCAGAGGCTTTACTAAAAGGAAGGAGAAGAGATGAGAAAAGTTTTGCAAAAAGGTCTGATAGTTTTGGTTCTTTTGGTCATCTGGGCTTCAGGCTGTGGGGTTGAAACGGAAATAGAAGAAATAGGAGAACTGGAAGAGGTCATAATAACTGAGAAAGAATGGGGAGATGCCCCAGATTTTACTCTTCCCGACCTTGAGGGAAATAGTTTAACTCTTTCGGACTTTAGGGGAAAAGTAATTATTCTCAATTTTTGGGCTACCTGGTGTCCTCCCTGTCGCAAGGAAATTCCAGATTTTGTAGAACTCTATGAGAAATATAAAGACGAAGGTTTACTTATCATCGGGGTGAGTCTGGACAGAGGAGATAGCCGCGCGGTTAAACAATTTTCGAAAAATTACAAAATTAATTACCCTATAGTCCTGGGTAATGTTAACGTCACCCAAGATTATGGAGGAATCAGAGGAATTCCCACTACTTTTGTTATCGATAGAAAAGGCGATATCAAAGAGAAGTATGTTGGTTACCGACCCAGAGCCACTTTTGAAGAGGCGGTTAAAAGATTGTTGGAAGAGGTCTCCGAAAAATTACCTTAGAGACCTCTGACTACATCACGCAGACTGAAGTCTGCTACTCCCAAATAAGTACAGTGTAATTGTGATGAAAATTTTGATAAAGGGAATGATTGAAACTTCGCTACTTGATTGGGATGGAAAGATCGTTTCCACTCTATATACGCCCTATTGTAATTTCAGATGTCCCTACTGTCAAAACGCAGGACTGGTCCTGAATCCTGACCAGTATGAGACAATTCCCTTCGAAGTAATCTCCAATTTTTTAACAAGCCATCGAAACTGGATTGATGGAATATGTCTTACCGGTGGAGAACCCTGTTTTTTTGAAGATTTACCGGAATTTCTGGAAAAAATTCGCAATTTAGGAATGGAAATAAAACTCGATACCAATGGCACTTTCCCAAAAATATTGCAGAGAGTAATAGATAGGGGGCTGGTCAATTATGTGGCTATGGACATTAAAGCGCCCTTAAATTTTAATGCCTATGAGAAATCGACAAGGATAAAGAGTAAAGAATTATTGGAGAGGGTTAGAGAAAGTGTTGACTTAATAATCCATTCTGGAGTCGATTACGAATTCCGCACCACGGTGGTTCCCAATCTCCACAGCGAGGAAGACATCCTGGAAATCGCACGAGAAATAGGAAGAGCAAAGAAATACGCTTTGCAGAACTTTTCCAACCGGGAAACAATGGATCCCGAGCTCCAGAAAATATCTCCTTACAAAATTGAAGAATTGGAAAAGATTCGCGAGCTCTGTCTTC
Source organism: bacterium (assembly GCA_035530055.1). Classification (NCBI taxonomy): domain Bacteria; species bacterium. The sequence goes on from DATKVN010000013.1 coordinate 5,523, forward strand.
AGTATGTTCAATGCTGTGTCGTACGGGGAAAGTAGAAATTAAATGAGAAGAATTAAGATTGTTTCCATAAATAGAAGTGATAAAAAGGGCACTGTTAAAAGGCCTGTAGGAGAGGCGACCTTGAAGAGAAATTGGGGATTGGTGGGAGATGCTCATGGTGGTTTATCCCGTCGCCAAGTGAGTCTTTTAGGAATAGAAAATATTAGAAAGTTCGTTACGCGATTAGCAAAGCTCAAACGTTCTAAAAGTGTGAAGTTGAAGATTGGTCCAGGAGATTTTGCAGAGAATATTACCACTGGGGGTTTTGACCTTAATGGTTTGCCGATTGGTACAAAACTGAAGTTGGGAAATAGGGCGGTAATCGAGATTACCCAGCGGGGCAAAGAGTGTCACACCAAATGTGAAATAAGGAAGTTAATAGGCAGTTGTATTATGCCCAAAGAGGGACTATTTGCAAAAGTAATCTCGGGAGGAAAAATAAAAGTGGGAGACTCCATAGAAATTGAGAGGAAAAGCTTATGAAGACTCTATCGATTAAAGAGAAGATGAACAGGGGAGAATTTGTTGTCGGTCCCTTTGTAAAGTCCCGTGATCCAGCAATGGTGGAAATAGTAGGCCTTGCTGGATTCGATTTTGCCATTTTGGATATGGAACATAGCGCACTCTCTATTGAGAGCGTGGAAGATTTGATAAGAATGGCAGAAGTTAGAGGCATCGATTCCATAGTCAGGGTTCCCGAGATATCGGAATCTGCAATTTCGGGACCGCTGGATGCAGGAGCAAGTGGGGTTTTAGTTCCCCACGTGGACACCAGAAAACAAGCAGAAGAGGTGGTATTTCTATCCAAATTTTCTCCTTTGGGAGAAAGGGGAATGGACGTATTTGCTCGTGCTGCTGACTATTCTCACCTCCCCAAGGAGGTTTTCCTTAGGGAGGCGAATAGAAAGACTCTTTTGATTGTCCAGATTGAGGGGAAGAGAGGAGTAGAAAATCTCGACGAGATATTGCAGGTTAAGGGTCTGGATACCATATTTGTCGGACCCTATGACCTCTCTCAGTCGCTGGGAGTTCCTGGTGAGATAGACCACCCCAAGGTTGTGGAGAAGATTAAACAGGTGGTGGGGAAGGTGAGAAAGGCAGGTCTCTCTCTGGGAATATATGTGGATGATGTGGAAACAGCGAAAAAATGGATAGATTTGGGCGTGCAGTTTATAGCCCTTCTTGTGGATGCAGTGATATTTTTCCGGGCCTGTCGTTCACTCATTGCCCCGCTAAGAAAATCTAAGAAATAATACACGAAAGATAATTTGTTCATCGTTTAGGAATTTCCTGAGGAGACCTTGCTTTCGCAAGGACTCCAGGGTTTTTGGAGTCCTCCCGAAAGGGAGGACTATATTTTATGGGTGAAATACTATTAGGAATTGATATAGGGACTACTTCCTGTAAGGTTGGTGCATACGATTTGAAGGGTAATATGGTTGCCCAATCTTTCAAGAGTTATCCTACCTACCAACCTGCTCCCCGGGAAATAGAGCAGAATCCCCAGGACTGGTGGAAAGCAGTAAAGATGACAATTGCACAGCTCAGGGGGAGAGCGAAGGTAAAAATGTCTTCGATTGTAGGTATAGGCTTGAGCGGTCAGACTCCGACCCAGGTCTTTGTGGACAAAAAGGGTAGAATTTTGAGGCGGGCAATTATCTGGAGAGATACAAGGAGCGTGGAGGAGGCTCGGTGGCTCCGAAAAAAAATAGGAAAGAGAAGAATGGAAAAGTTTCTGGGAATGGACCTACCTATACAGCCCAATTGGCTTCCTGCCAGACTTTTGTGGCTGAAGAGACATGAACCCCAGATTTTGCAGAAGACGTTCAAGATTCTTCAGGCCAAGGATTTTATCGGCTATAAACTTACAGGCTGTTTCTTCTCAGACAGGTGGTGTTCTAAGGGAATGGTTAATTTAAAGACCGGTAAAGTTTCCAGTGAATACTTTAAAGTTCTGGGAATTTCAGAGGAGATAGTTCCTGAAATCTATGAACCGTATGAAATAGTTGGAAGAGTAAAAAAGGAGATAGGAAATCGCATCGGGATTCCCAAAGATATTCCTGTAGTTGCCGGATGGAGCGATGCTCTATGCGGGATGCTTGCTACGGGCGCGTTTTCTGCTTCGGGTAGGGCTTTCAACATCACCGGCACTTCGGAGATAGTGGGACTTACCAGTCTTTCCCTTCCCAAATTGACTTACGGTCTTATGTCCATTCCCTCAAACATAACTAATAGTGTTTCTGTTTTATACGGGCCAACTCAATCTGGCGGCGATTCTTTGAAATGGGCAGGGGAAGCGCTTGTGGGTCTGGAAGAAACAACTGGTAGCGAGGGTCTCTCTCTTAGGGGATTGGATTCACTCTTGAGTGAGGCAGAGTCTATAGTTCCTGGAAGTAAAGATATGATTTTTCTCCCTTATCTTGAAGGGGAAAGAGCACCAATTTGGGATGCGCACGCTAAAGGACTTTTTATTGGTATAACCAGAACGCATCGAAGAGCTCACTTTATCAGGTCTATTCTTGAGGGTGTGGCTTACAGCGTGAGGCATTTACTGGAAATTGCTGAGAAATCCGTGGGAAGAAAGGTTGATAGAATCAGAATAGCGGGCGGAGGAGCGAAGATTGACCTCTGGAATCAAATTAGAGCAGATGTCACTGGCAGGTGTATAGAGAAGTTGCAGGTTGTAGAAACGGGGACATTGGGTGCTGCCATGCTGGCAAGCCTGGGTATTGGCGTATGTAAAAATGTGAAGGAAGTTAGTAAACAGATGGTCCATGTAGCCAGTTTAGTGAAGCCGGTTAGAGAACACCAGAAACAATACGATAAATTGTTCAAAATTTACAAAAAACTCTATCCTCTCCTGAAGCCGATTTTCCACGAACTTTAACTGGAGTAGCGAAGCGAAACTTCGCCATTAGGACGTTCCGATGAATCGGAGCTACTCTTCTCAATCGCGGGTTCGATGAATCGAACCCCTACATTGACTGTAGGTGGGATTTATCGGACCCGTTATCGATAGGAGGCATCAATTGGAGGTAAAAAGATTAAGACAGTTAGCAAGAGATAGTCAGAAAAGTTTGGTTAATTTTTTGAGAGATATAGTAAGAATTCCCAGTCTTTCCGGTGGAGAGAATAAAGTTGCTCTTCGGGTAAAGGAAGAGATGGAAAGGGCCGGATTTGACGAAGTGTTCACTGATGGCATTGGAAATGTAATAGGACGAATCGGTTCGGGGAAAGTCAGGATACTATACGATGCCCATATGGATACTGTGGATATTGGCGATAGAAAAAACTGGAAGCACGACCCTTTCGGAGCGGAGTATAAAAGCGGGACTATTTATGGAAGGGGAGCGTGTGATGATAAGGCAGGAGTCGCTTCAGCCGTATATGGCGGCAAATTAATGGCAGCTCTCGGACTAAGAGGAGATTATACACTCTACGTTGCTTGCAGCGTGGAAGAGGAATCGGCTGGGGGTAAAGGCATCGAATATCTAATAGAGAAGGATAGACTTAAACCACATTTTGTTGTTCTTGCAGAACCGAGCAGTCTCAATATTATTCGTGGACACAAAGGAAGGGTGGGACTGAAAATCTCCATGAGAGGCAAATCGGCACATGCGGGCATTCCCTGGAAAGGAATAAATGCCATCTACAGAATGGTTCCATTAATTCAGAAGATAGAAAGATTGAACAATAGACTTCCCTCCGCTCCTCCTCTGGGCAAAGGAACCATAACCGTTACCAAGATTGACTGCGAGAAGGCTTCCTTAAATGCCATCCCTGATAATTGTACTATCTACCTTGACAGGAGGACAAATACAAAGGAGAGTGAACAGAGTGTAAAACGTGAATTGAGAACTCTTATGGGAAAGGGTGGAAAATTGGAAATTTTGCAAAAGTTCTTTACTGCCTGGGAATTACCGCGGCAACACCCTTTAGTTGTCTCTTGCGTGGAGACTTATAAAGCTCTTTTTAAGAGGAATCCTAAAATTTTCCTCTGGCCATTCTGCAGTAATGGAAGTTATACTATGGGTGAAAAAGGGATACCCACCATAGTTTTTGGGCCAGGAGAAGAGAGATTTGCCCACTCTGCTGATGAGCAAGTGAAGGTCGAACAGCTTGTTCAAGCAGCAATGTTTTATGCCGTGCTACCTGGAATAATAGCGAAAAGATATAGGAAAACCTGAACACTTTGCTCTTTAGGGCTTGAGTGCGAAGGAGTCTTGGCTATATTTCTATTCAATTAATTTTGTGCTTGACAAGGGACAAAGACTTTAGTAAAATTATTCTAGTTTTTTACCTATTCATAAGCAATTCTTAATTCATCTCGCAACTCCTGGAATAAATTTATCGCTTCTAAGTTTACCGTCCTGAGGCCAGTAATTAATTTCCTTAACCGGAGTTTTACTGTGCAACCTAAGCAACAATTCATACCCTTATGCATGCTGGCAGAAATTCAGAGACATCCCGAAGTAAATTCTGCAATTTTATTTATAAAATTTTGGAGGTGATGCCTATAGAAGGGATGAGGTAAAAATGGGAAAAGTTTCTGTCATTGCGAACGAAGTGAAGCAATCTCGTAATTTGGCGTGAGATTGCCACGCCTTTCGGGCTCGCAATGACATTTGCAGTCACGGTTTTAATCGTGCAAAAAAAAGGGGGGAAAATAATGAAAATTGTTGATATTCATTGTCATTTGGGGCCGTGTAAAGTTTTTGACTTAGATACTTCAGAAGAAGCGCTGATGGGTGCCATACAAAAGAATAAAATCGATGCTGCACTTGTTCTACCTTTCCCGGGCGCACCCGATGTCAAGAAAATACATAATGACATAGCCAAACTTATGAAGAAGTATCCCAAGAAGATTTTTGGAGTTGTAAGTCTCAATCCCCATCAGGACGAAAAAGAATACAATGCGGAAGTTGATAGACTCATAAAAGGCGAAGGTTTCGTGGGTATAAAACTGCATACTATTGGTCATGCGATAAGTCCTCTGGCTACTGATGCAAAAAAGGTCTTTGAAGCAGCGAAAAGGCATAAAGTTCCCTTAATGATACATACCGGGGCAGGAATTCCATTTGCTCTGCCTTCGCTTACCATACCTATGGCACAGGCTTATCCGGATGTGCCGATGGTCCTTTACCATTCTGGTATGGCACATATCT
>DATKVN010000014.1 GCA_035530055.1 bacterium
AAGGTAACCTTGCTTTCGCAAGGATTCCAGAATCTTTTGGAGTCCTCCCGAAAGGGAGGGTTCATAAAGGTAACCTTGCTTTCGCAAGGATTCCAGAATCTTTTGGAGTCCTCCCGAAAGGGAGGGTTCATAAAGGTAACCCCGATAAATCGGGGGCTTCCAGAGATTTTCGTTGATATTTTGGAATGGCTGGGAGGTGGAGGATGAGAAGAAAAATTTTGTTTTTGCTACTGGGTGCTGTAGTCATTGGATTTGGTTTTTTGCTCTCGGCAAAATTACAGATGAAAAAGGAGGGGATTATGAGAATTAAATGGTTCGGGCATGCCAGCTTTTTGGTAGAAGCAGAGGATGGAACAAAGGTCATTACCGATCCCTTTGATGAGTCTGTAGGATACAGCATTCCTAAAGAGAAGCCAGATGTGGTTACTGTGAGTCATAGCCATTTTGACCATAATGCGGTGGACTTGCTTCAGGGTGACCCTGAGGTGGTGAAAGATGTGGGCGAGAAGAAGGTTAAGGGGATAATCTTTAAAGGCATCAAAAGTTTCCACGATAAAAACAAAGGCGCTCAGCGAGGGACCAACACTATTTTCGTTTTTGCTATTGATGGGGTGAGATTCTGCCATCTGGGAGACCTGGGGCACCTCTTAAGTAATGACCAACAGAAAGAGATAGGAGAAGTGGATGTTCTGTTTATTCCTGTGGGAGGCACTTTTACGATAGATGGTCGGGAGGCGCGAGAAGTTTCCCAGCAATTGAATCCCAGATTGATTATTCCTATGCATTATAGAACAGAAGCTTGCAGTATTGGTATCGATTCCTGTGAGGAATTCCTGAAAGGGTTTACGAAAGTAGAAAAAAGAGCGGAATGGCAAGGAAACAAAGAATCCCTGCCTTCTGAACAGACAGTTTTAGTCCTGGAATATGCCAGGTAGATTGGCTTATTTCTTTTGATTAATTAAGGTTCTGGATAATATTCTTGACAGTCTATATAAAATATGGTATAAAAAACGAGTTAATCTAATAAATAAGTAAATATTAATTGGTCCGTGCCACTGCAGTTATCTAGGCTATTTAGGAGTTGCTACTCTAAATAGTATTCCGCTGTATGAGTGGTGAAGAAAGTAATTGGGCCGAGCACTACAGTGGCGGGACAAGTGGAGAGGAGGTGAGTAAGGGTGAATCAAGTTCAGCTAATAGAGAGGGTGGCAAAGGTAGGAAAGATTAAGAAGGCTGCGGCTGGAAGGGCTATAAAGGCTGTGGTAACGAACATTGTGGACTCTTTGAAATCTGAAGGCCGAGTAATTATTGCTGGTTTAGGCACATTCAAAGTGAAGTCGACCAAGCCGAGGACAGGAAGAAATCCAAAGACTGGGGAGAGTATCCAAATCGCTGCTGGCAAGAGGGTATTATTTAAACCCAGTCTCAGCTTGAAGAAAACACTGAAATCGTAAGGCGGAAACATCACTCTGTTTTTTAGCCTGTTAGAAGGTCCTGTCCTTCAATGGAGATAGTGTAGGAAAAAAGGTTTGGCCCCGTTAGAAATTCTATTTCTAATGGGGCCTACGCAAAGAGGTATAGCAAAATTCCTAACGAGGTTTACCCTCGCCCATCAGGGATGGGCGGGGTTTAAAGGCGTGCGCCGTAATTTACGGCGGGAAGAAAGACATTGGTGGGGATGTCTGAAAATGGAGATGGATAAAGTTTGAAGCATCCCGATAACAATCGGGATGACCGAGCGAAGCGAGGGAAAGGCGCGGGCGCGAGACAGTGAGCGCCCCGGAGGACAGAGAAGTAAATGTCCGGTGGACATTTTGGAGCGCCAGAGGGGCAAAGCCCCTATGGAAGTAACCCCGAAGGGATTATCTTGTATTAGTGGTATTTTTCTATGCGCTGTGCTGAAAAACTGAACAAATTACCTCCGTATCTTTTTGGTGTAATAAATGCCCTTAAACAGGAGGCTTACGCTAAGAAGCTGGATGTTATCGATTTGGGTATGGGTAACCCTGATATGGCTACCCCATCCCATATCGTAAAGAGGCTTTGTGAGACAATAAAAAACCATCCACGTACCCATCGTTATCCACAGGCCAAAGGGATGCCCAAGTTTAGAAAAACGGTTGCCGATTGGTATTGGAAAAAGTTCAAGGTCAAATTAGACCCGGAAAGCGAAGTTCTGGCTCTGATTGGTTCAAAAGAGGGAATTGGGCATATGTGTATGGCTTATCTTAATCCTGGTGACCTCGCCTTGGTGCCCAATCCGGCATATCCCATCCACCGCAATGGGGTGATTTTAGCTGGTGGAGGAGTCTATGATATACCCATTCTTCCTGAAAAAAATTATTTGCCAGAGCTGGAAAAGATTCCATCAAAGGTTGCCAAGCAGGCAAAGCTGATGTTTCTAAGCTATCCCAACAACCCTACCACAGCGGTAGTGGAGGATATCTCTTTTTTCAAAGAGGTGGTGGCTTTTGCCAAGAAGTATGACATCATTGTCTGCCATGACTTTGCCTACTCGGAAATAACATTTGATGGATTTAAGCCTCCCTCCTTCCTTCAAACACCTGGAGCAAAAGATGTGGGATTGGAGTTTCACTCCTTTTCTAAGACTTACAATATGGCTGGGTGGAGGCTGGGATTCTGCGCGGGTAATAGAGAACTCTTGAGATCTCTGGAAAGATTGAAGAGTTATCTCGATTTTGGAGTATTTACTGCCATTCAACTGGCAGGCGTTTTGGCTTTGAGTGCTTCTCAGAAATGCGTACAGGATTCTGTGGTTGAGTATAAAAGAAGGCGGGACAAGTTTGTGGATGGTCTGAATAGAATCGGTTGGAAAGTAGAAAAACCGAAAGCCACTATGTACCTCTGGGCCAAGTTGCCAGAGAAATTTGAAGGTATGTCTTCTCTCCAATTTGCTAAACTGTTAATAGAAAGAACAGGGATAGCGGTCGCTCCTGGGATTGGCTTTGGTAGTTATGGGGAAGGCTTTGTGCGTATGGCATTGGTTACACACTATAATAGATTTCACGATGCTTTATTACGACTGAAGAAGTTTTTGAAGGAAGGTCCACCGCGAACGGGTGGTGGTAGGATGAAGGGATAGTTATCGGAGTCGCTCGGTTAGGGATTCGAAAAATAGTTTGCTCGTGCTTGAGGAATTTTTTGACGCCAAAAAACTTCGGACTCTGCAAAGCGCAAATCAAAACTCCTCGCTTCGCTCGTCAAACAGTGATTTGCTTCAAAGAGAAAGGTCGTCCTCATTTTTTGGCTAAAATTCCTAAAGTCTTCGCAAACTATCTTTCAGATTTTAGGATGTTAGAAGGTAGGGATAGTTTATGAAGAGGAGAGTTAATTTAGGGCTTATAGGATTAGGCACGGTAGGTGCAGGTGTAATCGAGCTTTTGCAAAGGAATAGTCTAATTATTAAACAGAAGGTGGGAACAGAAGTCTCTATAAGAGCTATCTGCGATAAAGACCCAGCTCGGCTTAGGTTGGCCCAGCGGATGAAAATTAGAAATGGTATTATAACTAAAGATTTTAACCAAATCCTGAACAATCCAGAGATAGATATTATCGTAGAACTAATTGGAGGATATGAACCAGCAAGAAAGATACTACTTGCTTCCCTCGAGAAAGGAAAACATGTGGTTACAGCCAACAAGGCACTCTTGGCCAGGGACTGGGCAGAGGTATTTTCGGAAGCCCGAAAACATAGAGTATTGGTCTATTTTGAAGCGAGTGTAGGTGCGGGAATTCCTGTAATTCAGGCATTGAACGAAGGACTATCGGCTAATAAGATTAAGGTAATTCTGGGTATCCTTAATGGGACAACTAACTATATTTTAACTAAGATGTCTAAGGAAGAACTCACCTTTAAAAGTGCTTTAGCTCAGGCAAAGAGAGCAGGTTTTGCTGAAGCAGATCCTTCTATAGACCTGGAGGGCATAGATACTCTGCACAAACTTGCTATTTTGGGGTCGATTGCCTTTGGCGCCCAGGTTAACTTGAAAGATGTCTACTGTGAAGGAATCACGCAAATTGTTCAGGAAGATATAAGATATGGTAAGATTGAATTTGGCTATATTCTTAAACTCTTAGCAATTCTAAAAGTGACCAATAGAGGGATAGATGTGCGCGTGCATCCCACCTTCATTTCCCAGGAGCATCTTCTGACTTCAGTAGATGAAGAATATAATGCCGTCTATATTACCGGAGATGCTGTGGGGGAGACGATGTTTTACGGGAAAGGCGCTGGTCAGATGCCCGCGGCTTCTGCTGTGGTTAGCGACATTATTTATCTTTCCAGGAATGTTTATCACAATATAGCCGGTCGTGTGCCCTATGTATTGTGTGACCCAAAGAAGAAGCTTAATCTACTCGATATTAACAAAATAGAAACGAAGTATTATATAAGGTTTACCGTTGTTGACCTCCCGGGTGTTCTCTCCAAGATATCGGGCATCCTGGGGAAAAATGGAGTCTCCATCGCCTCTGTCTTCCAGAAGGAGAGCGCTTCCTCAAGAGAAGTTCCCATCATAATGGTAACTCACAAGGCAAGAGAGGGAGCCATCAGGAAAGCGTTGAGAGAGATAAACGGCCTTAAGATTGTCAGGGAAAAGAGCAGATTTATTAGAATAGAAGAAGCGTAAGCTTTGTTAGGAACCTATGTGCTTCACCTCATATAATGGAGTGTAAAGCGAGAGCTTTACCCTGTCAAACTTTCGTTTGACACTCCAAGGATGGTTGAGTGGTATATCAGGGTGTAATTAGAAGATATAAGAATTATCTACCGGTTACTGAGAAGACTCCCATTGTAACTCTCCTGGAGGGAGATACACCGTTAATTGAAGCGGAAAACCTGAGAGTCAGTCTGGGAGTCGACTCTAAGATCTATTTGAAATATGAGGGCCTAAATCCTACCGGCTCGTTTAAGGACCGGGGGATGACTGTGGCTATGTCCAAGGCTGTGGAAGAAGGAGCCAGTGCAGTTATCTGTGCCTCTACGGGGAATACTTCGGCTTCAGCAGCAGCTTATGCAGCAAAGGCGAAGCTGAAATGTGTAGTTCTGATTCCCGAGGGAGCAGTGGCTTTAGGGAAGCTTTCCCAGGCACTGATTCATGGAGCAGAGGTGATTGCAATTAAGGGTAACTTCGACCATGCTTTGAATTTAGCCAGAGAAATCAGCGTTAAGTATCCGGTTGTCCTGGTCAATTCAATTAACCCCAACAGGATTGAAGGTCAGAAAACAGCAGCTTTTGAAATTGTTGATTCACTGGGAGATGCACCTGATTATCACTTTATTCCCGTAGGCAATGCGGGCAATATCACTGCTTACTGGAAAGGGTACAAGGAATACAGAAAGATTTTTCTGGCAAAGCGTAAACTGAAGTTGCCCAGGATGATGGGATTTCAGGCGGAAGGAGCAGCGCCGATTGTGCGCGGATATCCCATAAAAAAGCCAAGAACTATTGCCACAGCAATTAGAATCGGGAATCCTGCTTCCTGGAAGAGAGCCGAAGAGGCTCGCGACGAATCCAAAGGTGTGATTGATACTGTAACTGATAAAGAGATTATTGAAGCATATAAAATGTTAAGTTCTGTGGAAGGACTTTTTGTCGAACCTGCTTCTGCTGCCGGCGTGGCCGGGCTTGTAAAATACGTTCGCCAGGGATACTTTTCCCGACCTTCTACTATAGTCTGTATTCTGACAGGACATGGCCTTAAAGATCCTGATAGGGCGATTAAAGTTGCCCGAAAAGTAAGAGTAGTCAAAGCCGATTTGAAATCAGTAGTAAACCTGATGAGATTGTGAATACTGATCCTAATTTTCAAAGGAGGACATATTGCTTGACAAAAAAAAGATTGTATTCTTGGGCTTATTTGCATTAACATTTGCGATTTTGTCGGGCTGTGGCGGGATGGTTAAGACCACGCGGGTTGTAGATGGCAAAAAAGTTACGACTTATTCAGATCCAGAAACTGCGAAACGGACGGAAGAAGAAGAGAAACAAAGAGCTGCCTATATCGAGGAGCTAAGGAAAGCCGAGAAGAGAAAACCAACTGACCCAATCATCGTTGCCCTTTTCGAAACCGATGTCGCCGAGAAGCTCAAAGAGAATACCAAAGAGAGATTGTTCCCACAATTCCGAAAAGAGTTTGAGAATGATCCCATTATAAGGCTTGTCGACCAAAAGATAGTGAATAAAGCGGCTAAACAAACGAGCCAGCGGCGTTCGATGTCCAAAGACAAGCCAGAGGTTGCAGCAGATGTCTCGGTCTTTTCCTACGCTAATATCAAGGAGACTGTTGGGTATAGCAAAAAAACAAAAAAGACAGGTAAAATGATAGCGCTTGTTTATACAGCCACGGTTTCATCCCACTATTTTGCTGAAGACACCTGCCAAGTCAAAGAAACCGGCAATATTTTTAACAACGTGGAAGTCACCAAAAAGTTTGCTGATAAAATCAAAGATGCCATCAAGAATAAAATCGGCCCCAATATACCAAGTGCGGCTGCAAAACAAGAAATCAAAGCAAAACAGAAGAGCCAATTTTTAGACTTGTTCAAATCGCTTAAAAAGAAGGAATAAAAAAAATGGAGGATAATTGTGAAAATATTAAAGCTTGTTTGTTGTCTAGTTGTGTCAGCCTTATTATGGGGATGTGCGCCATCCCTAATAGTAATACCAACCGAGGAAGAGTTAGATGCTGTCCAGAGATTTAAGAAGACGGTAGCCATCATTGAGATTTCTGAAAAAGGTTCGCCTGTTAAGGGTATAAGCGAGTCAGCATTTTCAGGGCTGGAGAATGTACTTGCCGGTCATTTCAATCTGGTTGAGCGGGAAAAAATATTGAAGGTCATGGATGAGAGAAAGTTCGCTGAGAGAGATGATGTGGAAAGATATACTGAATTAGGAAAGCTTTTAGGCGCTGATTATTTATTATTTGGCAGGGCCATGGCCTTTTTTAATAAACCCGAAATAAAGCATTCAATAAAGCATTACAAAAGTAAAGAGAAGGAGGATTACAAAAGAAAAGAGAAGGAGAAGGAGGAGGAGGATTACAAAAGTAAAGAGCAGGAGCATTATAAAAGTAAAAAGGAGGAAGAAAAGTTTAGTGGGTCTATATGGAGAGAGCTAAAGGGAATATGTGAATTGAATATTAAGATCGTTGATGTAGGAAGCGGCATTGTACGTTATGCAGATAAAAAAGTAGGCGCAATGTCAAGGAAAGAAGGAACGAGGTATTATGAGGATGAGAAACAATTCTATAAAGCTTTAGATTATGCAACTAAGGCTGAAATTATTATCGAATTAGCAAGTACCTTTAGAGGGCTTAAAAGGGAGAATTCTCTTATTCTTTCACGAGCAATGGAACAGGCTACAGAAAAATTCAAGATTGATTTAAGAGATAAATTTCCTCAAACCGGCCAGATTTTACAGATCCTTTCAAAAAAAGATGTTGTTATTAACCTTGGTTCTGCATATGGCATTAAGCCTGGAGATAAACTAATAATATGGGAAGAATTAGCACCTCTTAAAGATCCCAAAACTGGCCTTGTAACAGTGCCTAAACAGAAGAAAGCCATTTTAAAGGTAAAAAAGGTTACATCGGGACTTTCCTGTGTAGCTCGCGGCAAACGAAAATATATCAGGATGATAAGTGTAGGAGATGTGGTTTCCACGCATTAAGTCAAATCATAGCCTTAAAGATCCTGATAGAGCAATTAAGGTTGCCCGAAAAGTAAAAGTAGTCAAAGCCGATTTAAAGTCAGTAGTAAACCTGATGAGATTGTGAATGCCGGTATATTAAATGGGTATGAAAAGAGTAAAAGTCAGAGTCCCGGCTACCACCGCCAATTTAGGGCCGGGCTTCGATGTCCTGGCGTTGGCGCTTCGACTTTACAATACTGTAGAGATGGAAGTAGGGTCCGGGAAAAGCGAAAAAAAATTACAGATTGACATTGTGGGCGAAGGGGAAGATAACTTACCCAGAGACAGAAGAAACATTGTGTATCGAGCAGCCAAGCTCGTATTCGACAGGTTTCACTTCGCTCCCAGGACTTTACACATTAAACTTGTAAACAGAATACCTCTTGCCAGCGGGCTGGGCAGTAGCGCGGCAGCAAGGATTGGAGGATTGGCAAGTGCAAATAGACTCTGTGGAGGGAGATTGAGCAGAGAAGAGCTCTTGAACTTAGCAGCGGAAATAGAAGGTCATGCAGATAACGTATCTGCAGCAATGGTGGGAGGATTAACAGTCTCGTGTATCTCTTCTCCCAAAGGAAGAAAAGGCAAGAAAATAGAGATTGTAAAATTAGATCCTCCCGGGAATCTCTCCTGCGTGGTTTGCATTCCCAATTTCCAGATAATGACGAGCCGAGCAAGGAAAATATTACCCAGGACTGTAAAATTCGAACAGGCAGTATTTACCTCTTCTCGAGTAGCCATGCTTCTGGCTGCTCTAATTAGGAAAAGGTATGAGCTTTTGGGAATGGCAATGGAAGACAGGCTGCATCAACCGTATAGGAGGAGGCTGGTTAAGGGAATGGAGGTAGTCTTCGAAGAAGCACTGAGAGCAGGAGCTTTGGGCGTGAGCCTGAGTGGAGCAGGACCGAGTATACTTGCGTTTACCGCATCTTCTCCGCCTTCGTGCGCGGAAAAGGTCGGAAAAGCTATGCGGAAAGCGTTTGCCAAACATAAAGTAGAGAGTAGATATTTAGTTCTGGGTATAGATAAACAGGGAACAAAAATAGTTTAAGCTCTGAGTATCCCGATAACAATCGGGATGCGGATTAGGGAGTTTGAGGGAAACAATCTGGTTTCCCTCAAGGGGTGACAGCGGAAAAATGCGACGAATAGGAACATTTTGGAGCGCCAGAGGGGCGAAGCCCCTATGGAAGTAACCCCGAAGGGGTTATCTTGTTTCTGGAGAGAGAATGGCACTCATTGTACAAAAGTATGGTGGAACATCTATTGCTGGACCGGAAAGAATAAAGAAAGTTGCCAGACGCATAATTGAGACAAAGAAGAGAGGAAATAAAGTAGTCATTGTTGTTTCTGCGCCTGGCGATACAACTGCCAAATTAACCGAAACAGCTCGACAGATTACTCCTTCTCCTACCGATAGGGAAATGGATATGCTGTTGGCTACCGGCGAACAGATGTCCATCGCTCTTTTGGCTATGGCAATCCATGCTCTTGGGGAGGAGGCAGTATCTTTGACCGGAGGACAGGGAGGGATTGTTACTGATGAGACATTTACTAATGCGAAGATCAGAAAGATAGATACGAAAAAGATTGAAAAGGAACTGAGTAAGGATAGAATTGTTATTATTGCTGGTTTTCAAGGAATAACCGCCAAGAAGGATATTACCACTCTGGGAAAGGGTGGGTCCGATTTGACAGCCGTAGCTTTAGCTTCAGTGTTAAAAGCAGACCAATGCGAAGTTTATACTGACGTTGCCGGCGTCTATACTGCAGATCCCAGGATTGTTCCTGATGCGAGAAAGATTGATAGAATTTCTTATGATGAGATGCTGGAATTAGCCAGCCTTGGGGCGCAGGTGATGGTCCCGAGGTCTATCCAGGTAGCTAACAGATTTGGTGTGGATATTCATGTCAGGTCTAGCTTCAACGATGAGGAGGGGACTGTGATTACCAAGGAAGTTTCCAAGATGGAAGGGGTAGTGGTAAGCGGGGTAGCTTACGATAAGGATCTGGTGAAAGTGGCGATTACTGATGTGCCTGACCGGCCGGGAATTGCCGCCAAGATTTTTGGTGCACTGGGAGCAGGCAAGGTAAATGTGGATATGATTATTCAAAGTTCTGCTCAAGGAGGGGTAAACGATATCTCCTTTACAGTTACCAGAGGAGCCCTGAAGAAAACTTTAGATATAATGGGGAAAGTCAAGCAAGAAATAAGTGCTAAGGGGCTCGTCTATGACGAGGGAGTAGCCAAGGTGTCTATTGTGGGGGTGGGAATGAAAACCCATTCGGGGGTAGCTTCTAAGATGTTCTCTGCCCTTGCAGAAGAGGACGTAAATATTGAAATGATTTCTACTTCGGAAATAAAGATTTCTTGCGTAATTAAAGAAAAAGATACAGAAAAAGCAGTGAGGGCTATTCATAGAAAATTCGCTTTGGCGAAAACTCCCCGAAAAAAAGGAAAAAGATAAAGAGATTCCTAAAAGATTAAGGAGTAGCGGAGCGATAGCTCCGCGTCATAATTGCGAAGCTTAGATCAGAAGGGGTAGAGATGAAAAAGGTATTGATATACGATACTACCTTAAGAGATGGAACACAGAGCGAGGGGATTTCCTTCTCTGTAGAAGACAAATTGAAGATAGCAAAGAAGCTGGATGATTTGGGTATCCATTATATTGAAGGTGGATGGCCTGGTTCCAATCCCAAGGATATCCTTTTCTTTAAGAAAGCGAAGAATCTCCGTTTGAGGAATGCAAAGATAGTGGCTTTTGGCAGTACACGCTATAAGGGAAAAGGAGTATCCAGAGACCCTAATCTTAATGGGATTGTGAAGCTGAAACCGCAAGCAGCGTGTATTTTTGGCAAGAGCTGGGGACTCCATGTGAAGTATGCTCTGGGCACCACTCTGGGTGAGAACCTGAAGATGATTTTCGACTCGGTGAAATATCTGAAAGCGAAAGGGATGGAGGTCATCTACGACGCGGAACATTTCTTCGACGGGTATATTGATGACCATTTCTATGCAATGGACACATTAAGGCAAGCGGCTAAGGCTGGGGCAAACAACATTACTCTCTGTGACACCAATGGAGGGATGATGCCCCATCAGGTGGAAAGTATAGTTAAAGAAATAAAGAAAGAGATAAAGATTCCTTTAGGAATTCATACTCACAACGATTCAGAAATGGCTGTGGCTAATTCGGTCATTGCCGTTAAGGCTGGTTGCGTTTTAGTCCAGGGAACAATCAATGGCTATGGTGAGAGATGTGGCAATGCGAACCTCTGTTCGATTATTCCCAATTTAAAGTTGAAGCTAGGAATCGATTGCATCTCCGATAAGAAATTGGAGAGCTTGACTGAAATTTCCCGATATGTAAGTGAAATAGCAAATATGATTCCCCGGGACAACCAACCATATGTAGGGAATTCCGCATTTGCCCATAAAGCAGGAATCCACGTCAGTGCCATCGCCAAACATACAAAGACCTACGAACACGTGTCTCCTGAAAAAGTAGGCAATCGACGTAGAATTCTTGTTTCAGAACTCTCGGGAAGGTCTAGTATGCTGTCCAAAGCAAAGGAGTTCAACATCGACTTTCGCCAGAAGAGCAAGGAAGTAAAGGAGCTCCTCCAGAGAGTTAAACAAATGGAGAGTCAGGGTTACCAATTCGAAGGTGCAGACGGGTCTTTTGAGCTTCTAATGAAGAAGACAATTGGCAAACACAGGACTTTTTTTAATCTTGAAGGGTTTCGGGTAATTGTAGAAAAGGACGAGAAGGGAAAATTAAGATCGGAAGCAACTATAAAAGTTATAGTGGGAGGAAAGGAAGAACACACCGCCAGCGAAGGTGATGGACCGGTTAGTGCCCTAGATAATGCCCTGAGGAAGGCTCTGGAAAGATTTTATCCAGAGTTAAAGTCGATGAGCCTCACAGATTTCAAGGTTAGAGTAATTGATGCCACTGAGGGGACAGCAGCCAAAGTGCGAGTTTTGATTGAATCGAGAGATGAAAAAGATGAGTGGGGGACAGTGGGAGTTTCAGAAAATATTATTGAAGCCAGCTGGCAAGCACTGGTTGACAGCATAGAGTATAAATTATTGAAAGAAGAATAAAAAAGTGACAGGTAAAAGTGACAGGTGCTTTTTCTTAATCCTTATATTCGGGTGTAAGGGGAGGTGAATATGCGAAGCGATAAGGTAAAAAAAGGTGTTGAAAGAACTCCTAATCGTGCATTACTCTACGCAGTAGGTTTATGTCCCGAGGACCTTAACAAGCCATTTATAGGTATTGCCACAAGTTTTACTGAGTTAGTTCCCGGCCACATAGGAATGCGCCTTTTGGAGAGGGCTATTGGTCAAGGCGTGCGTGCAGGAGGCGGAGTCCCTTTCCTATTTGGCGTTCCCGCAATTTGTGATGGAATTGCAATGGGACACGTAGGGATGCACTATTCCTTACCTTCGCGAGAATTGATTGCTGATGTAGTGGAAAGTGTAACCCAGGCACATCAACTGGATGGTTTGGTCCTGTTGACAAACTGTGATAAGATTACTCCAGGAATGTTAATGGCTGCTGCCAGGCTTGATATTCCCTCTATTGTGGTCACAGCAGGACCTATGGTTTCTGGAATGTATAAGGGAAAACGCCTTTCCCTGGTGCGGGACACATTCGAAGCTGTAGGGAGATACCAGGCTGGTAAGATGAAAGAGGAAGAGCTGGAGAATCTGGCACTTTCTGCCTGCCCTGGTGAAGGAGCTTGCCAGGGACTATATACTGCTAATACCATGGCCTGTTTGACTGAAGCGATGGGCATGTCGCTTGTTGGTTGCGCCACCTCGCTGGCAGGTTCGTCCAAAAAGAGGCGGATTGCTTACCTTTCTGGAGAAAGAGTGGTGGGTCTTGTAAAACAGAATGTTTCTTCTCGAAAGATTATGACTTCTGCTGCCTTTCGTAACGCTATTGTAGTGGATATGGCTCTGGGTGGCTCGACCAACACTGTGTTACATCTTCTTGCAGTTGCCAGAGAAGCAAGAGAAGATTTGCCCCTTAAGACATTTGATGATATTAGTAAAGTTACGCCCCAGGTAACTAATATCAGGCCTGGTGGAGAATATTTTATGGAAGATTTAGAATATGCTGGAGGAGTACCGGGAATATTGTCTGTTTTGAAAAATAAGTTGAAAGATAATCCCACTGTCTCTGGAGTGAATATAAAAGAGATTGCCTCTCAAGCTACGGTCTGTAATAATAAAATAATCCGCTCACAGAGAAATCCTTACCAGAAAGAAGGAGGTATTGCCATTCTCTTCGGTAACTTAGCTCCCGAGGGTTGTGTTGTAAAGCAATCTGCAGTTCAATCCAAAATGATGAAATTTTCCGGAAAGGCGAGAGTTTTCAATTCTGAAGAACTGGCAATGAAGGCGATTTTAGGTAAAAAGATCAAGAAAGGGGAAGTCATCGTGATTCGTTACGAGGGCCCGAGGGGTGGGCCGGGAATGAGAGAAATGCTCTCGCCAACCGCAGCTCTTGTGGGTATGGGAATGGATAAGGAAGTTGCCTTATTGACAGACGGTCGATTTTCAGGTGGAACAAGGGGACTCTGCATTGGACACATTTCTCCCGAAGCAGCAGTTGGTGGACCAATTGCTCTGTTAAGTGATGGTGATATTATTCAAATAGACATTCCCAACCGAAGGTTGAATGTCCGTCTGGAAAGTAAAATTATAGAGATACGCAGGGCAAAATGGAAAGAGAAGGTTGGAGAGTGGAAACCACCTCCACCCAAGATAAGAGAGGGCTGGCTGAGTCGTTATGCACCAATAGTCCAGTCGGCAAATACAGGAGCCATCCTCAAATAAAATTATGAATTATGAGTTATGAAAGAAATCCAGGACTTTTGGAGTAGCGAAACTTGTTTCGCGCTAACGCACCGCAAGCGGTGCTACTCCAATTATTTGGAGTCCTCCCGAAAGGGAGGGTTCCCAGAGGAATTTAAGATTTTGCCGAATGAAATGGTGTATATTTTGTAACTGGTATTGAAGGAGGAGATACTGTGAAGCTTACTGGTGCACAGATTTTTGTGGAGAGTTTAATCAAAGAAAAAACGGAAATAATGTTTGGCATCCCTGGAGGAGCATTACTCCCTACTTTTGATGTTCTGTATGGGGCACCAATCAAATTTATACTTACGCGTCATGAGCAGGGAGCAGCCCATATGGCGGATGGATATGCCCGGGCGACAGGCAAAGTTGGTGTCTGTATAGCTACTTCTGGTCCAGGAGCGACCAATCTGACCACGGGTTTGGCAACAGCAAATATGGATTCAGTTCCTGTTGTGGCATTTACAGGCCAGGTGGCTACTCATCTGGTGGGTAATGATGCATTTCAAGAAGCGGATACTACTGGAGTTACCCGCTCAATAACAAAGTATAACTATCTGGTGAAAGACGTTAAGGAGCTTGCTTCTACTATTAAAGAAGCGTTCCATATTGCCCGCACAGGACGACCTGGACCTGTGCTCATCGACTTCCCCGTAGATGTCCAGAGAGCCTCCTGTGAATTCATCTATCCCAGGGAAGCAAAGATTCGCAGTTATAAGCCTAAATATGAAGGACACATTCAGCAGATAAAAAAAGCAGTAGAGCTGATAAAAGAGTCCGAGCGACCGGTTATCTATGCCGGTGGCGGCGTTATTATTTCAGGGGCTTCTGGAGAATTGAGGGAAATGGCTAAAATTACCCGGATTCCTGTAACTCTCACGTTAATGGGAATGGGTGCTTTTCCTCAAGACTCTGAACTCTTTTTGGGTATGTTAGGAATGCACGGGACTTATTTCGCAAATCATGCCATACAGAATTCAGACTTAATTATTGCTGTTGGAGCAAGGTTTGACGACAGGATTACAGCAAGAATCGATGCTTTTGCTCCCAAGGCAAAGATAATTCACATAGACATCGATCCCACTTCTATAAGTAAAAATGTGAAGGTGGATGTTCCCATTGTGGGCGACGCAAAGAACGTTTTGAAAGAGATGAACAAACTCCTTAGCAAAGTGGGGACTAAGAGTATAGAGAAAAGGAAAAAATGGCAAAAACAAATTTCTCAATGGAAAAAGGATAATCCATTGACATATAAGAAGGATGACAAACTCCGTCCTCAATTTGTAGTGGAGAAGATTTATGAAGTAACAAAAGGTAAGGCAATCATCACCACAGAAGTTGGGCAAAACCAGATGTGGGCCCAGCAGTTCTATAAATACAACTACCCTCGCCATTTTATTACTAGCGGAGGGCTGGGTACAATGGGGTATGGTTTTCCAGCAGCCATCGGCGCCAAATTAGGTAAGCCGGAAAAGATTGTTTTTGATATAGCCGGGGATGGGAGTTTTCAAATGAATATCCAGGAGATTGCAACAGCTGTCAATAATAAAGTAGGAGTTAAGGTTGCCATTCTAAACAACGGATATCTGGGCATGGTTAGACAGTGGCAGCAGCTATTCTATAAGAAAAGATATTCAGCCACAGACTTAACAGCTAATCCAGATTTTGTAAAAATTGCCGAGGCGTACGGAGCTTTTGGCATAAGAGTAACTGAAAAGGATGAAGTAGAAAATGCCCTAAAGAAGGCAATTTCCGTAGATGGACCTGTGATTTTGGATTTCTTAGTGGAAAGGGAAGAAAATGTCTTTCCTATGGTACCGGCAGGTGCAAGGCTGGATGAAGTAATCCGTGGGCTGGCATAGCCAAAGTCATTGGAGTAGCCCCGATTTATCGGGGCGTTATATGTAAGATGGAATAGAATCCCCTCTCCCCTTGGGGAGAGGATAAGGGTGAGGGGGGAATTAAAGAGGAGGAGGAATCAATGAGACATACGATTTCTGTTTTAGTAGAGAATAAGCCTGGAGTCCTGTCTCGAATATCGAGCCTTTTTAGCGCCCGTGGATTTAACATCGATAGTTTGGCAGTAGGGGAAACCGAGCAACATGATATATCTCGAATGACGATAGTAGTTAAAGGGGATGAGAGAATTTTAGAACAGGTTATGAAGCAACTGAATAAACTCATAGATATAATAAAAGTTATTGATTTCGTAGAGCAACCTCATCTGGAAAGAGACTTAGTTCTCATCAAGGTAAATGCTGGAAAAGGGAAGCGGTCAGAAGTTCTGGAAATTGTCGATATCTTCAGAGCAAAAATAGTGGACGTTGCTTCTAACTCTGTAATTGTAGAAATGACAGGTGATGAAGAGAAAATACTTGCTCTGGTTAATATGCTTAAGCCCTATGGGATAAAGGAGATAGTCAGGACAGGAATTGTGGCAATGGGCAGAGGGTAGGATGAAGAGATAGTTATCGGAGTCGCTCGGTAGTGTAGGGCTTTATGCCCGTAAGAATTACGCCCATAAAGGGCTACACTACAGAAAACCTGGCGGAATTAAAGCTCCTGCAACTATCCCTTCATCCTTGGGGTGCTAAGAGGTAAGGAGTAGCGAAGCAAAGCTTCGCGTTACAAATTGGGGAGGAGGATTTTATGGCAAAGGTATACTATGATAAAGATGCGGATTTGAAGCTTTTGAAAGGAAAGAAGATTGCAATCATTGGCTATGGGAGTCAGGGGCATGCCCAGAGTCAGAATTTGCGTGATAGTGGGTTAAATGTGGTGGTGGCTGAACTGGAAGGAACTGAGAATTGGAAAAAGGCAGTTAAAGATGGCTGGAAGCCAGTTTCTGCCAGCGAAGCGACAAAAAATGCTGACTGGGTTCAGATGCTCGTTGCCGATGATGTCCAGTCCGTAGTCTATAAAAATGATGTTGCTAATAAATTGAAAAAGGGAGCGGTCCTGGGTTTTTCTCACGGTTTTAACATCCACTTTTACCAGATTATTCCCCCTGAGAATGTTGATGTAATCTTAGTTGCTCCCAAAGGACCCGGGCATCTGGTCAGGAGGATGTATCAGGAAGGAAGAGGTACTCCCAACCTGATTGGAGTTTATCAAGACGCTTCTGGCAAGGCAAAGGAATTGGCATTAGCCTATTCTAAGGGTATAGGGGGAACTCGCGCTGGAGTAATTGAGACCACTTTTGCTGAAGAGACCGAGACTGACCTCTTTGGGGAGCAGGTGGTTCTCTGCGGTGGGCTCGTGGAGTTAATCAAGGCTGGATTCGAAACTCTGGTGGAGGCTGGTTATCAACCTGAGATTGCCTATTTTGAGTGCCTGCACGAGATGAAACTAATT
This sequence comes from bacterium, assembly GCA_035530055.1. Lineage (NCBI taxonomy): Bacteria > bacterium. The sequence continues at coordinate 16,939 of DATKVN010000014.1, forward strand.
ATCGATATGATTCAGGAAGGTGGCATTGGCTGGATGAATTATTCCATTTCAGATACAGCAGAGTATGGAGAATATAGTCGGGGTAAAAGGATTATTACCGGAAAAACCAGGCGAGAAATGAAGAAAATTCTGGGGGAAGTTCGTTCCGGTGAGTTCGCTCGGGAATGGCTCTTGGAGAACCAAATAGGTCGTCCGGTATTTAACAAGAGACGGAAAGAATGGACGGAGCATCCCCTTGAAATTGTGGGAGCAAAATTACGGGGAATGATGCCCTGGCTGAAGAAGAAGTGAATTGAAGATGAAGATTGTTAAAGACGGTTGGAAATTTGTTATACCTCTTTTAATATTGGCTGTGATTCTCTTCTTTTTCTGGAAAATTGGCAGCCTCTTTCTATTGGGTTTGGCCGCACTCACTTTCTTTTTCTTTCGCGATCCGGAAAGGAAAGTTCCCGAAGGAGAAGATTTAATCCTATCCCCTGCGGATGGGAAGGTAATAGATATCTCTGAGGTTGGAGAAGAAAATTTTTTGCACTCTCGAGTAAAGGTGGTCAGAATCTTTATGTCCGTCTTTAACGTTCACGTTCAAAGGTCGCCAGTAAAGGGAAAGGTGGAATGGATTAAGTATAAACCTGGCAAGTTTATGGCTGCTTATACAGAAGAAGCTTCTGGGGGAAACGAGAGTAACCTCATTGGTATTCAAAAGAGTAACAAGCCCAATTCTAATATACAGAGAATTTTGGTAAGGCAGATAGCAGGTAGGGTTGCTCGCCGAATATGTTGCTGGTGCAAAGAAGGAGACAATCTAGTTGCCGGACAGAGGATTGGAATGATAAGGTTTGGCTCACGGGCAGATGTCTATCTCCCTCAAGAAGTAGAGATTAAAGTGAAAAAGGGAGATAGAGTGGTTGGGGGCAAAACTCTTCTGGGGAAGTTTCCCTCTTGAATGCTGGAATCCTGGGTCAAATCCGGCGATGGAGTCCTCCCGAAAGGGAGGTTTTGTGTAGGCACGATTTCAAATGACACAAAGTGTCATTGCGAAGGACGAAGTCCTGAAGCAATCTCATCACTGGGCAGGAGATTGCCACGCTCCTTTCAGTCGCTCGCAATGACATCGCTTATCTTTTTTGGAGGTTTCAGGTGAAGAAAGGAACCTATTTTATTCCCGGACTTTTCACTCTGGCAAATGCAGGGTTAGGTTTCTATGCGATCATTTGTGCCATTGAGAGAAATTTCACCTCCAGTGCCTGGGCGATACTTCTAGCAGTTATTTTGGATGTTTTTGACGGCAGAATTGCCAGACTCACCAGGTCCACTAGTAGGTTTGGTTTGGAGTTCGATTCTTTAGCCGACTTAATCTCCTTTGGTGTGGCGCCTTCAATTTTGATGTATCAGGTAGTTTTAAAAGATATAAGGTGGGGGATGTTGATAGCCTTCCTATTTATGATTGCTGGAGTTTTGCGGCTGGCAAGGTTCAATGTCAAAATTGTGGAGAAAGATATCGCTTATTTCGATGGTTTGTGCATTCCTGTGGCCGGGGGTATGTTGGCTTCTTTTCTTGTTTTGCCATTCTGGGTAAAGGAGATGAATCTCTTCTTCGGTTCAATCCCTCTAATTATGATAGTCTTATCCTTTCTGATGGTGAGTAAAATTAAGTATATAAATTTAAAGAATCTTAAACTTACCAGAAAGCAACCATTCAGAACTCTGATTATTATGGTGGTTGCATTAGTTATCTGGTTTTTTTCCACTAAGATAATTTCCATAATATTTGTTATATATTTTGTTAGTTACACGCTCTCAGGCGTATTGAATGCACTGTGGAGGTTCTATAGGTTACACCTGGAGTGGGTTAAACAGCGCTAAAAGTTTTACTCAGTAAGTGGAGGAAGAGAAATGGCATTAAACAAGGAGAGAATATTAATATTCGATACAACTTTAAGAGATGGAGAACAATCTCCGGGAGCAAGTCTGAATATAAACGAGAAGCTGGAAGTCGCTGAACAATTAGAGAGATTGGGTGTGGATGTCATTGAAGCCGGTTTTCCCGTAGCCTCGCCAGGAGATTTCCAGGCAGTGAAGCTGGTTTCCCAAAAGATTAGGAAGCCGGTAATCGCCGGGTTGTCCCGGGCTACAAAGAAAGACATCGATGTCTGTTGGAATGCAATAAAGTATGCGAAGAACCCACGCATTCATACCTTCATTGCTACAAGTGACATTCACTTAAAGTATAAATTGAAAAAGTCAAGAGGAGAAGTCCTTAAGGAAGCTGTGGCTGCAGTAAAATATGCGAAAAAATTTACTCCCAATGTAGAGTTTTCGCCAGAAGACGCTGTGCGCACGGATCCAGACTTCCTCTGCCGTGTGGTGGGGGAGACAATCAATGCTGGTGCTACTACAATCAATATTCCAGATACCGTCGGCTATTCCCTGCCGGAAGAGTTTGGAAGAATAATCAGGATGGTAATTGAAAGGGTTCCCAATTCTCACAAGGCCATTATTAGTGTCCATTGCCACAACGATTTAGGACTGGCCACAGCTAATTCACTAGAAGCTATTTCCCTGGGAGCCAGGCAGATTGAATGCACTATTAACGGTATTGGAGAAAGGGCGGGAAATGCTTCTCTGGAAGAAGTGGTGATGGCCTTGAGGACAAGGAAAGACCTGCTTCCTTTCTATACCAATATCGAGACAAAAGAGATTGCCAAGACAAGCCGCCTGGTCAGTAAACTTACCGGCATAATCGTTCAGCCCAATAAGGCTATCGTTGGCGCTAATGCTTTTGCTCATGAAGCAGGAATTCACCAGGACGGAGTAATCAAGGAAAGATTGACTTATGAGATTATGACTCCCCAATCGGTGGGATTGGGAGGGAGGAAACTCGTTTTAGGGAAACACTCGGGACGCCATGCTTTTCGGAAGAGGTTGCAGGAATTAGGTTATAAATTGAACAATGAGGAAGTGGATAGGACATTTCAGCAGTTTAAATTACTTGCTGATAAGAAAAAAGATATTTTTGATGAAGACATCGAGGCTATAATCGAAGACCAGATATCTCTTATCCCCGAGGTATACAAACTGGAATATATAAATGTAATTACTGGAAACAAAGTAGTTCCCACTGCCACGATGAGGTTAAGGAAGTTAGTTGCGCCGGGGAAGACGGCTAAGAGTGAAGTCCTGCAGGAGGCTTCCTGTGGCGATGGTCCAGTGGATGCTGCTTTTAGAGCAATAGACCGAATTACAAATATTAAGTGTAGACTAATCGATTACAGCCTTAAGTCAGTTTCTGTGGGCAAGGATGCTCTGGGCGAGGTTACAGTTAAGATTGCACCAGTTGCTCCAGGCCGCGCTGAGGAATTTAAAAATATAGTAACCGGTCGAGGCACCTCCACAGACATAATTGAAGCCAGTGCCAAAGCATATGTTAATGCGTTGAACAGGATGATTGCCAGAAAAAAAAGGTGACAAAAAAAGTGACAGGTACTTTTTCTCATCTTAATAGGCTGGTGGCAAGAAGAAAGTTAGGAAAAAAGAGATAGAGGTTTCCTTATGGGTATGGCAATTGCAGAAAAAATTTTGGCCAGACACTGTGGGAAAAAGAGCGTTGCACCAGGCACCTTCATTGAGGCTAAAGTAGATATTGCCCTGGGAAACGACGTAACCGCACCTCTGGCGATTGAAGAATTTAAAAAAGTGGGAGGAGGTAAGGTCTTCGACCCTGATAGAGTCGTCCTTGTTCCCGACCATTTTACTCCTAACAAGGACATCAAATCGGCCGAGCAATGCCAGATTCTCCGGAGTTTTGCACGGGAACAGGGCTTGAGCCACTATTATGAGGTAGGAAGGATGGGGATTGAACACGCGTTGCTTCCCGAGGAGGGTATTGTCCTTCCTGGAGACCTTGTCGTCGGAGCCGATTCCCATACTTGCACTTATGGAGCATTAGGGGCTTTTGCCTGTGGCGTGGGCTCGACTGACTTGGCTTTCACCATGCTCACTGGCAAATGCTGGTTCCGTGTCCCCGAGACAATCAAGTTCGTTTATAAAGGAAAGTTGAATAAGTGGGTTTCAGGGAAAGACTTGATTCTCTATACCATTGGAGATATTAGGGTAGATGGAGCTCTGTATAAGGTTATGGAGTTTACAGGTCCTGTTATCAGGCGGTTAACTATGGCTGACCGTTTAACTATGTGTAATATGGCGGTGGAAGCCGGAGCAAAGAGTGGAATTATTGAGCCAGATAAGGAGACTATCGAATATATCGAGGCCCGGGCAGAAAGGCCTTATGAGATTATCCACGGAGAGAAAAGCGCTCGATATGCGAAGGTTATTGAGTATAATTGCAGTAAAATTGAACCACAAGTTGCTTTTCCTCCTTTACCTTCCAATACCAGACCGATCAGCCGTGTAGGGGAGGTCTATATTGACCAGGTAGTCATCGGCTCTTGCACCAATGGAAGGATCGAAGACCTTAGAATAAGTGCGCAAGTTTTAAAGGGAAGAAAGGTTCATCCACGAGTGAGATTAATAATAATTCCTGCTACCCAAAAAATCTATCGGGAGGCATTGAGAGAGGGTCTCCTGGAGACATTTATTGATGCAGGAGCAGTAGTTTCTACCCCCACATGTGGTCCCTGTCTTGGTGGTCATATGGGAGTATTGGCTGAAGGTGAAAAGGCTATAGCCACTACAAACAGGAATTTTGCCGGTCGGATGGGACATCCCAAATCCGAAATATACCTATCCAATCCTGCAATTGCTGCAGCCTCAGCTATTGCGGGAAAAATTACCAGCCCCGAAGAGTTATAAAATTTGGAACGGGACGACACAGCGGTCGTCCCCTACAAAATATGAAAAAGTGGAAAGACTTATATAAACGGAGGAAGATTTTAAGGTTAAAGGATTTTGATTATACTGATTCAAGGTACGTTTATTTTCTGACAATATGTGCCGGACATAAAGTAGGGACAGACCGCCGTGTCTGTCCATTTGAAGATAAAAGACTCGCCAATCAAATAATAGAATCGCTTATCTATCGACGGAAGAAAGCTGATATATCTCTTTATTGTTACTGTCTTATGCCTGACCATTTGCACATAGCAGTTTCTCCCAAAGATGGCAAGAATCTTCCCACAATAATTAAAGAATTTAAGACATATACCACTCAAATAGGTTGGAAATACGTGGGCATTAAAGGCAAATTATGGCAAAGAAGTTATTATGACCATATAGCGAGAAGGCAAGAAGATTTAGTTTCAATATGTAGATATATTTTGGCTAATCCTGTAAGAAAAGGGCTGGTTGATGATGTTGAGGATTGGCAATATTCAGGAATGATAGATCCATTGCCATGGTAAATTTGCAGTAGGGACAGACCGCCGTGTCTGTCCATTTGAAGTAAGGGCAGACTGCCGTGTCTGTCAGAGGTAGGGACGACACAGCGGTCGTCTCCTACAAAATATATCCAATTTAAATTAAAATGGAAATTAAGGCAAAAGCCCATAAATTCGGGGATAATATCAATACAGATGATATTATTCCTGCAAGATACTTAAACACTTACGACCCTAAAGAGTTAGCGAGACATTGTATGGAAGGGGTTGATGAGGAGTTCGTAGGAAAATTGGGCCGTCCTTCAGTTACAGGACATTGTATAGTGGCAGGAAAGAACTTTGGTTGTGGCTCGTCCCGCGAACATGCTCCTTTAGCTATTAAAGAAGCTGGCATTTCCTGTGTAATAGCAGAGTCCTTTGCCCGCATCTTCTATCGCAATGCTATCAATATCGGACTTCCCATTTTGGAAAGTAAGAGGGCGTCGAAGAGAATCGATTCTGGAGATGAGATTTTAATCGATTTAAGTAAAGGCAAGGTAACCAATCTCTCTAAGAGGGAAAATTATAAAATACAGCCTTTTCCAGAATTTATCCAGGAGATAATTATTGCTGGTGGCTTGATGAGATATGTAAAAGATAAGTCAAAAAGGCAGGAGAGTTAGGGGGTTTAGGTGTATAAGATTGGAGTTATTCCGGGAGATGGAATAGGTCCGGAAGTCATTACAGAAGGGCTCAAAGTTATAGATGCTGCTTCAAAAAAAGCAGGGTTTAAATACGAAATTGTAACTTATGATTTCGGTGGCGAGCGATATTTGAAAACAGGGGAAGTCCTTCCCGATTCTGCATTGGAAGAAATGAAACAACTCGACGTCATATATTTGGGAGCAGTGGGGCATCCCCAGGTAAAGCCAGGCATATTAGAGAAAGGGCTTTTACTGAGACTACGCTTTGGGCTCGACCAGTATATCAACCTCAGGCCAATTATTCTCTATCCCGGGGTTCCCACTCCACTAAAAGACAAAAAGCCAGAGGATATAGATTTCGTGGTGGTGAGAGAAAATACAGAAGGTCTATACCTGGGCGTAGGGAGGTTTGAGAAAAAGGGCTCGCCGGAAGAAGTTGCCGTGCAAGAGATGATCAGTACCAGAAAGGGCGTGGAAAGGTGCATCAGGTATGCATTTGAATTAACAAGGAAGAGAAAGAAGAAGATGAAGTTAACTCTTGTAGATAAGGCGAACGTTCTGACATTTGCTCATGACCTCTGGCAGAGAGTATTTTATAAAGTGGGCGAAGAGTATCCCGATGTAGAGAAAGACCATGCATACGTTGATGCCTGTTGTATGTGGTTCGTTAAAAATCCTGAGTGGTTTGATACTATTGTCACCTGCAATATGTTTGGGGATATAATAACTGATTTGGGAGCAATGATTCAGGGCGGTATGGGAGTGGCAGCCGGAGGAAATATCAACCCTGAGGGTGTAAGCATGTTTGAACCCATTCATGGAAGTGCCCCAAAATATACAGGTAAGAATGTAATAAATCCTATTGCTACCATAGTTGCCGGACAGATGCTTTTGGAAAATTTGGGTGAGGAGAGGGGAGCAAAGTTAATCGATGGAGCTGTCCGAAAAGCTCTATCTTCTGGGAAGATAAAAGGCTTGAGTGCTGGAAAGATGGGCCTGTCCACATCTGAGGTTGGCGACCTTATCGCCAAGTATATTAGCTAAGTATGAGACGGAACGCACAAAAAGTTTGTGGTCCCGATTCATCGGGACGAACGAAGTGAAGCAATCTCGTAATTGTGAGTTAGGAAATGAAAAAATATAATGTGGGAGTAGTGGGAGCGACCGGGCTTGTAGGCAGGGAAATGGTTAGAATGCTGGAGAAACGGAATTTTCCCGTAGCTAACCTGAGACTCCTGGCTTCTGAGCGTTCCCGGGGGAAAACACTAAAATTTAAAGGGAAAGAAATTGTAGTGGAAAAACTGAATCCCTCCTCGTTTAAAGTTTCCTCTCCAGGAGAAAAACCGAGCCTCCAAGCCAGATTAGATATTGCACTTTTTTCTGCTGGCGGCTCTATTTCCAAAGAGTATGCCCCACTTGCTGCTCAGGAAGGCATATTTGTGATTGATAACTCCAGTGCCTGGAGGATGGATCCCGAAGTGCCATTGGTTGTCCCGGAAATAAATTCCCATACTTTATCTAAAGATAAAAAGATCATTGCCAATCCTAACTGCTCAACGATTCAAATGGTAGTTGTCCTGGCTCCATTGCACAGGAAAGCCAGAATTAAAAGGATTGTTGTTTCCACCTATCAGGCGGTCTCTGGCGCAGGCCAGAAGGCAGTGGTTGAACTGGAAGAGCAGGTTAGTGCTATTGCCTCTGGAAAAAAAGTAAAACCAATGGTCTTCCCTCACCAGATTGCCTATAATTGCATTCCTCAGATCGATGTATTTCTGGAGAATGGCTACACGAAAGAAGAGATGAAGATGGTCAACGAGACAAAGAAGATAATCGAGGACGACTCTATTGCCATCACCGCCACCTGTGTTCGGGTACCTGTTTTTCGTGGCCACTCGGAAGCAGTGAATATTGAAACAGAGAGAAAAATTACTCCTGAAGAAGCTCGAGAGATTTTAAAGAAAACAGAAGGAGTGGTAGTTGTAGATGACATCAGTAAATTAAAATACCCATTACCCACAAAGGCTGCCGATAGCGATGAGATTTTCGTTGGTCGCATTAGAGAGGACCAGTCGATATCCAATGGACTCAATATGTGGATAGTAAGCGATAACCTCCTCAAGGGGGCTGCTCTAAATGCAGTTCAAATAGGGGAAGAATTGATTAACAGAAAAATACCGGGGTCCTAAATGTCCTTCTTAAATAACCTCACTATCGGTCGCTACATCCCTTCCAATTCTCCCATTCACCGGCTCGACCCACGGACAAAGATTATAGCCATTCTGATTATATCACTTTCCATATTCCTTCTTAAGAACCTGTGGAGCTATTTTCTCCTTGCCATATTTTTACTGACCGTAATTCTCATAGCACGACTCTCCATTAAGTTCGTCCTTAGAGGACTTGTGCCCTTACTCTGGATTATCATGTTTACTTTCCTCCTCCATTTACTTTTCACTCCAGGAACCCTAATTGCTTCCTTCGGTCCACTAAAGATTACCGAGCAGGGTTTATCTCTGGGAACGTTCATTGCTTTGAGGCTAATTTTTCTAATGCTCATTGCCTCCCTTCTTACTCTTACCACCTCGCCCCAGAAATTGACCGGGGGATTAGAATTTCTCCTCTCTCCCTTGAAAGTGGTGAGGATATCTTCACAAAAGATTGCTATGATGATGACCCTATCCTTGAGGTTTGTCCCTTTACTTTTCCAAGAGATGGATAAACTTATCAAAGCACAGAAGTCTCGAGGCTCAGATTTTTCTCATAAGAATCCCATCAAAAGAATCCGGGCCATTATTCCCATTCTGGTGCCACTCCTGGTTAATCTCTTCCGGCGTGCCGATGAATTCGCTTTAGCCATGGAATCGCGAGCCTACGACCCGGATAAACCCAGAGGAGACCTGGAAGCCATAAAGTTCAGAACTTCCGACTTATTAACAATTTTGATAACTGCTAGCTTTTCCGTAGCTCTCATAATTTTATGACATCATAGAATGCGAAACATAAGACTCACCATTGAATATGATGGAACAGACTATTTTGGCTGGCAAATCCAGAAGAGAAAATCTACAGTTCAGGGAAAGATAAAAAAAATTCTGGAAAGAATCCTGGAGGAAAAGATAAGACTGATAGGTGCAGCGCGCACAGATTCTGGAGTCCATGCTCTTGGCCAGGTTGCTAACTTCAAAACCAGAAATGAGAAGCTGACCACCGGTAGCCTTAATAAAGCATTAAACAGCATCCTTCCTTCGGATATCGTTATAAAAGAGGTTAAAGAAGTTCCCCCCAGGTTTCATGCCCGCTATAGTGCTAAGAGCAAAATATATCGCTACCAGATTCTGAAACAACTCTTGCCCTCAGCACTGGGGAGAGGATTCTCCTGGCATATTCCTCAAACTCTCGACTGGAGAAAAATAAGAGAAGCCAGTAAATATTTCGTCGGAAAATATGACTTTTCTCCATTTTCTGTCACAGGTTCGAGCAGAAAAAACAAACAATGCACCGTCAAAAATTTCAAGATTAGAAAAGCGAAGAACTTATGTATCTTACAAATTGAAGCCGATTACTTCCTCTACAAGATGGTAAGAAGGATAGTAGGAGCTCTGATTGAAGTGGGAAGGGGAAAAATCGAGCCAGAATATATAAGGGCATTGCTTAATGGGAAAGCCTCTACATTACGTGCCCGGACCGCTCCTCCCCATGGGCTTTTTCTGATAAAAGTAAAATACTAAAAGGTTGGAGTCCTCCCGAAAGGGAGGAATGGAGTGTCAAGCGAAAGCTTGACCAGCGGCGAAACTTTCGTTTCACACTCCAGAATTTGGAATCCTCCCGAAAGGGAGGAAAGACCTTGCTTTCGCAAGGACTCCAGAGTCTTTTTGGAGTAGCGAAGCAAAGCTTCGCGTCAATTTTTAATTTTTAAAATTTTTGTTGATGGGAAAGGCAAATGGCAGTATAATATTAATAAAAGCAGTATCGCAAAACCCAAGGAGGGAAAAGATGAAAGAAAAGTTTAAATGGTTTGTGCTTCTGTTGGTCCTATTTTTTCTCGGCTTTCTGGCTTTTCTTCAGGCTCAGGAAAAAGAGATAGGGCCGGAAATCAAATCAGCTATGGAGGAGCTTAAGAGTGAGGAGCCTGGAGAAAGGAGGAAAGCAGCAGAGACCCTGGGCAAGTTGAGGGATAAGGCAAGTTTACCGGCATTGATTGAAGCTCTCCAGGATGAGGATTTTGGTGTGAGAGTAAATGCAGCAGATGCGTTGGGGAATCTGAGGGATAAGTCTGCTACTCCAGCCCTAATTGAGGCTTTGAAAGATGAGCACGATGGAGTTCGCATTAGTGTGGTTGTTGCTCTGGGTTATATTAGAGACCAGGAGAGCGTTCTGCCTTTAATTGAATCTTTAACAGAAGATGAGAATGAAGGGGTGCGCATAAGTGCAGCTCAGGTCCTGGGCAATTTACGAGATAAGAGAGCGACACCGGTTCTCCTGGAAGCTTTGAAAGATGAGAAGGGACGAATCCGCGCTGCGGCAGCCAGGTCCTTGGGCAGACTGGGTGACCCTGAGGCTGGCGAGGCTTTGATTGAAGCACTGCAGGATGAAGAAGTACGAGTGAGATTATATGCTTCTGAATCATTAGGAATTTTGGGAGTAGCAAGCGCAATTGAACCATTGAAAGAACTGTTAGAGGATGAAGACGCCAGGACTCGCTGTGCTACTGCCAGTGCCTTGGGAAAATTAGGCGATAAGTCAGGTCTTGATGTCGCGCTGAAAGAACTGGAAAACGAAGATATACGAATCAGGACAGAAGCATTAAGAGCATTGGGTTATATTGGAGAGACGACCGAACCTGTGGTTGATGGTATTAAGAAAGCTCTAAATGATAAGAATAGAAGTGTGCAAAGGGTTGCTGAGATGGTAGCAAATCAGCTCAGAATCGAAATAAAGATCGAAAAGGAGGAGAAACCCGAAAGTGACCAGCGCTAAACAATCCTTCAGGTTAGTAATCTTGCTTTTTAGCTTCTTATTGGTGCACAGTTTTAATGCGAAAGGGTTAGCTGCTTCTGAAAATCTATATCCGGTGATAATTGCAGAGGTTGAGAATCTGAACGATTTTGCACTCTTTGCTACCAGTGGCTGGGATGGCAACTGGTATGTTGGATATAACCATGCCTGGATTACCAAGCTTCCTGAGGCACCCAAAGGTGATTATGCAAAGGCTTATTTGGGAGCCAAGCTGGGGAGGGCTAAGAACGTTATCAGGAGGCAGCTTGAGCGGGTGAGGAATCACTTGGAGCGGTTAAAGAATTTGCCAAAGGAAAAGAGAGAAGCATCGGCAAAGCAATTGAAATACGAGAGTTTCAAGGAGATAAGTAAAAAGATAAAAGAATTGGAAAAGAAACTATCCTCTCCGCATTCGGGTAAGATATATATTGGAATTAATTCTTCTCCTCAATGGGATAAAAAATACTCTTTTTTCTTAATTTCTGAAAAGGATATTCCACTGGAAGGTGATCCTGAAGAGGCTCTTGAGGAAGTAGGGGAGGCAAGGTGGTTCTGGGTTGAGATTCCCCTCGGCTTGGTAAGTTTCGATAAAGAGAACTATGTGGCTCTCTGGTCGCCAGATGAGAACCTCAATTCAGCTCAAGTATCTCCCATACTGGCTAGTGCATGGGGAAGCAAGGAGGCTAATACCTGGCTTGACCAAGAGTCAAAGGGCAAACCTTCCTCCTCTTTGAGCCGTTCGGTGTCTATTTTCGAACCTGCCCTGGCTATTAAACTTGTGCCATCCAATGATAAGAGGGTTTCCGTGGAAATTCTCGATATTGCGGATGGGGAAGAGATTAAAGAAAAGAGGGTAGTCGCTGCTTCAGTATCAGGTGGGGATATTGTGAGAGCGTGGCTGGAAATATCCCGGGACAAAAGCACAAAGCAAGCTAAAAAATGGGTAAGAACGGGAAGGATTGCCTTTGGAGTCCCCTATTCCATTACCCTCGACCCCGGGAAATTGGAAGAGGGCATCCACTATTTGAGAGTAGGAGCTGAGGATTTTTGGGGCAATGTTGGTTACAGCAGGTCTATTAAAATAGCGGTTAAAGAATAGTGGATTTTTAGATACGTGAAATTTACAATTTTGCCCTTGACAATCAAGAAAAGTTGTGATAATATAATAGCGAAAGTAGAATACGAACTCCGATAATAGCAAACCACACCGAAAGGGTGGGACGCAAAGCCACGGACCCCTACAATGAGGTAGCCGGGCCACCGAAGAGTCGAGCCGAATTATCAACCCACACTTACGGTGAAATGCCGAGGGCGGGGTTCGAAAATTTTGATAATTCGGCTTTTTTATTAGCATAAGGCCAAAGAAGAAATAAAAAGCGCGTTGGGAAACATTCACAAAAATCTTTGAAAATTGAATAGGTTACTCCGATAAAGGCAAACCATACCGAAAGGGTGGGACGCAAAGCCACGGGTCCCGATTAAAATCGAGATAGCCGGGTTACCGAAGAGTAGTTCTGGAGTATAGGTAAACTATCTGAGTGAGGTATAGTTCTGTTCAGTTAGTTAACCTAACTCGCGTAAATGATGCCGAATTGACGCATCACCCTTTGGTAGGGGACCTTTAGGGAGATGTTGTTAATTCGGCTTTTTTTATTTCATTCCTCTTTCACCCTCTCCCTTGTGGGGAGAGGGAGGGGTGAGGGGGATTGAGGAGAAAATTATGAAGAAGAAACTTAAGCACAAAGACTTCATCATTTCTATCATCGGAAGAGATTTGAGAAAGACTCCAGAACCAGAAGAGACGCGTAGGGGCGACCTTCCACGGTCGCCCGATAATGCGCGTAAAAACGACCTTCCACGGTCACCATCCTCTGGAAAGAGCCAAATGAAGAAGAATAAGACCCACTATCGTGTTGAGTATACG
>DATKVN010000015.1 GCA_035530055.1 bacterium
ATTACTGCTGACTTTGCCATATCTCTTACTCCCAGTTCCTTCACTAATACGGCAAACGTTGCTGCGCAGGGAAAATACATAGCTAAGACGACACTGGCGATTACCAGTTGTTTCAGAGTCAACCCCAGCGGAACGAGCATGCCTACAGCTACATCTTTTCTTAAAAATCCAACGAGTAACGAAGCCACCGCACCTGCGGGAAGCCCAAGGATATTTTTTATCACCGGTCCTGCTAACTTACTTATGAAATCTATAATTCCAAGCGAATACAGGATGTTCACAATAAATACTCCTAAGAGCATAAAAGGTATTGCCCCTTTCAAAAATCCTTTAACACGCATCCATAGCTTCTTTGCCAGCGCCCCAAAATAAGGAATTCGATAAGGTGGTATCTCCACGAATATTTCCGGACTTTCTCCTTTCAATAAACGATTCATCAAAACCCCAATCACAAGCCAGACTAGAAATAGAGTTCCAAAAACAAGTATAAGTGCCTTTGCTCCGTATTTGCCCACCAAGCCAACAATCATGGCAACCTGGGCTATACAGGGAACAGTTATCGCCATAAGGGTAGCACTGATAAATCTTTCTCTTTCAGTCTCCATTACCCTTGTAGCTAAAGCGCCAGGGACATTACAACCCAGACCAAGAAGCATCGATATTATTCCCAGGCCGTGGAGTCCTACCTGGTGCATCATCTTATCTGCCAGAACGCCCAAGCGGGGGAGATAGCCAGAATCCTCAAAAAAACTTAACACTAAATAGAAAGCAAATACATAAGGAAGAACTGCGGCAAAAGGCACAAAGAGTCCTGTGGTGAGAATACCGAAGGATTCAAAAAATTCTATTTTCCCTTCAAATATCTTCCCGATCAATATATCGTGGATAAACCCACCAGAACCTAAAATGGAAGAAAGCTTCATCATAAGCGGCGCCCATAGTTTTTCAAATATTGGTTCAAAGACATAACCAATGAGTCCCTCTCCAATAAATCTAATAAGTTTGAAAGCAATATAGACGACTCCCAGAGCAACGGGAATCCCGGTGAAAGGTCTTATTGAGGCATCGGCTATTCTCTCTAAAAGAGTATGGTGGCGATGTGTTACTTTCTGGACACGCTCGATAATCTTTCCTATCTCATGCCACTTCTCTTCTTCTGGGTAATCGTAAGTCCTTGCTTTCGCCTCAAGTAATCTATCGACTAATTCTTTTATACCCTCACCAGTCACAGCACAGGTAGGAACAACAGGCACATTAAGAATTTTTTCCAGTTCTTCTACATCAATAGAAATACCCAAATGTTTCGTTTCATCCCAGAAATTCAAATCCACAATAACCGGAATATTTTTCTTTAGCAACTGCAAGGTAAGGTTCAGGTTCCGTTCAAGATTCGTGCCATCGACAATGTTGACCACAATACCGTTCTGGCTGACAATTGAATCTTGCAATATCTTTACCGCAATCTGTTCAGCCTTTGAGGTAGGCTCAAGAGAGTAGGTCCCCGGCACATCAATAACTTCTACTTTTTCATTACCAACCCTCATATACCCTTTACTGAATTCGACAGTAGTGCCCGGGTAGTTGGAAGAAATTACATTGACACCGGTCAGCCTGGAGAAGACCACGCTCTTCCCCACATTGGGACTTCCCATGAGCAATACTTTTCTCATCTTAAATCCTCTTTGGTCGGGTACTCTTTAGAATGCCGTTTTTCGTCGTCCTACTCCGCTCTTATTTCTTGTGTTCCACCATTATTCTACGTGCCATACCAAAACCAATAGCCACTTGAGTATTACCTGCCCTTATAGTTATGGGACCACGCATAAGCTGAGAACTCACTTTCACAATTTCTGTCCCCTGTTTTATACCCAAAGTCTCCATCTTCCTTAACAATCCCCATCCTCCCTGAATATCGACTATCTTTCCTCTTTCTCCTTTTCTCATCCGGGTTAAATCTATCGCCATCTCACTCACTCCTATTCTTCGCCCACTCCTGGGAGTCTGATTGGTCGGGCACCGTTTACGATGCCATCTCTGGTCGGGCACTCTTGGGAATGCCGAGTTATTAACTTTTCTCTCTTATTTTCCTTACTTTACCTTCCTTTGGTCTCTTTCCATACTTGTAAAAATAATTGAAACTCTTCAACCAGTCCGCTCCTTCGGGGTGTGGACAAGTCTCTACAAATTTCACAAAGGCTACTAACCTTTTTACTGTATTGCCACTAATACCGTGTTCTATCTTACAGGCATCCTTCTCCGCGGTCCTGGAATCTGTACTTAATATCTCCTTCAAAAACTTAATCAATATTTTATGGCTCCCGTATATTTTCCCTCCTAAAGTCTCTCCCTGTCTGGTCAACTCGATATATCCATATTTTTCATGATTCACCAATCCTTTTTTACAAAGAACTTTTATCGCTGCACATACGCTGGGCATACTTAATCCCATCTTGCGGCTAATATCCCGCACTCTAACGACCCTGTTTTTCCTATGGAGCATAATTATCGTCTCTAAATAATCTTCAATATGGGAAGTCAGTTTCACCATAAAATATCTCCCTGAAGTTAGGCTAAACAAAGAAAGTTAGTCTAATCTAATATTAATATAAAATAACTATTTTGTCAAGAAAAATTTCATTACTGCTTTTCGGATTTATACTTGACAAAAGCTCTTTCTTATGCTATCAATAAAGTTGCTTTTGGAGGTAGTTTTTATGGGAAAAGATACTTTCTACAAACTAGAAAAATTGAGGCAAATATTAAAAGAGATGGGCTCCTGCCTGGTTGCCTTTTCTGGGGGAGTGGACAGTAGTTTCCTGTTGAAGGTAGCCTCTGAGGTATTAGGGAAGGATAAGGTTTTAGCTGTCTCTGCTAAATCTGAAACTTACCCGGGAGAAGAACTGGAGTCTTCTAAAGAAATAGCAAAAGAATTCGGAGTTGAGCACCTGGTAATCCAATCTGAAGAATTGCAAATTCCTCAATTTAAAATGAACCCAACGGATAGGTGTTATTATTGTAAGACTGAACTCTTCCAAAAATTGAAAGATGTGGCAAAAAAGAGAGGTCTCAATTTCGTCGTCGATGGTACTAATTATGACGATATAAGCGACCATAGACCAGGAATGAAAGCTTTGGGGGAACTGGAAATACGAAGCCCTATGAAAGAGGCTATGATGACAAAAGAGGATATTCGCTACTTTTCCAGGAAAATGAGTCTTAAGACCTGGAATAAACCATCCTTTGCCTGCCTTGCTTCCCGGTTTCCATATGGAAAAGAAATCACCAGAGAAAAATTGTCTATAGTGGATAAGGCAGAAAGGTTCTTGAGAGGATTAAATTTTAAACAGGTAAGAGTAAGACATCACGGTCAAATTGCTCGCATTGAACTGGAAAGAGATGATATAGGAACTTTCATATCAAAAGGATTAATGGATAAAGTAGTGAAAAAATTCAAAGAACTGGGTTTTCTTTATGTAACACTCGATTTGGAAGGTTATCGAACAGGAAGCATGAATGAGCCGTTGAAAAAGGATGTCAAGAAATGAATATTAAGAGAATAAAGCAAATTTTGCAAGGCTTCAAAAAAGGCTCTATTGACATGGAAAAAGCCTTAAGTAAATTAAGATTTCTCCCCTTTGAAGAACTCGATTTCGCCACTGTAGACAAGCACAGACCTCTACGGATGGGCGCTTCCGAAGTAATCTACTGCCCAGGGAAAACATTGGAGCAGATAAGAAAGATTGCCCGTTCTTTGGCTGCCGACGCTGAAAACATTCTGGCTACCCGGGTAACAAAGGAAGTATGCCGGGCTATAAAGAAAGAAGGTCTTCCCTGTAAGGAATACCCGGAAGCGCGGATAGTAGTAATTAATCCTAAAAAGGTACCACTTGTGGGAAAAATAACAGTTATCAGTGCAGGGACTACCGATATCCCTGTGGCTGAAGAAGCGTACGTTACCGGCCAAACCTTAGGAAACAGGATGGAAAAGATGTACGATGTGGGAGTGGCTGGAATCCATCGGCTTCTGGACAAGCAAAAAAAATTCATTGATGCCAATGTACTTGTTGTTGTGGCAGGCATGGAAGGTGCTTTGCCCAGCGTAGTAGCCGGGCTTGTAGATATTCCGGTAATTGCCGTTCCTACCAGTGTGGGATATGGAGCCAGCTTCCGGGGACTAACCGCACTTCTGGCTATGCTCAATAGTTGCGCCTCCGGAGTTTCCGTAGTAAATATAGATAATGGCTTTGGCGCGGCTTTTCAGGCGAACTTGATAAATAAGAAAGTCTATGCCGCATCTTTAAAGAAATCGAGGAGATAAGATGGAAAGAGTCGCTTACTTTGATTGCAATTCCGGCATAAGCGGAGATATGATTCTGGGAGCACTGATAGATTGTGGCGCAGATTTTGACTATATCAAGAAAGAACTCTCAAAACTAAATTTAGATTTTAAAATCTCTCATCAGCGAGTTAGAAAAGGGGCTATCTCTGCTATAAAAGTTATTATTGGAGAATCGGGAAGTCATCCTCTGAGGAATCTAAAGACTATAAAGGAATTAATCGAAAAGACTTCTTTACCTCGTGAAGTCAAGGAGAAATCGCTCTCCATCTTCACCAGGCTGGCAGAGGCAGAAGCAAGTGTGCACCAAGTAGACATTGATAATGTCCATTTCCACGAGATTGGTGCAGTAGATACCATAGTGGACATAGTCGGCTCCCTTCTTGGTTTAAAATCCCTGAAAGTGGAAAGAATCTTCTCTTCTCCTCTTCCTTTAGGAAAGGGTGAAGTAGAGACTTCCCATGGAAAAATTCCCATCCCCGCGCCAGCTACAATGAAACTACTGGAAGGATGTAAAGTCTATGGAAAGGACATACAAGAAGAACTGGTGACCCCCACAGGTGCTGTTCTTATCACTTCCCTGGCAGAAGACTTTGTAGACTTTCCCGCTATGCAAACACTCAAAGTGGGTTATGGTGCCGGGACAAAAGAATTGCCCATGCCAAATGTGTTAAGGTTGGTTGTTGGAAAACTGGAGAAAAAGGAGAAAAAGAACGAGCCTCCCACTTTTCTCATTTCGGCAAATATTGACGATTCCACTCCTGAAGTGATGGGATTTCTATTCGAGAGGCTTTTGGAAATGGGAGCACTCGATGTCTGGCAACATTCCATCATGATGAAGAAGAATCGCTTAGCCACCGAGATTTCAGTGCTCTGTTATAAAGATGTGATGGAAAAAATTATAGACTGCATATTTTCAGAAACTACTACCAATGGTCTCAGAATTAGCGAAGTAAAAAGGTCTGTTCTGGAGAGAAAGATTGTGAAAGTGAAAGTTCTGGGTGAGACTATCAAAGTGAAGGTGAGCTTTAAAGGAAAGAAGGTTCTTACTATATCTCCAGAATACGAAGATTGTAGGAAGGTAGCGTTAAAAAAAGGAATAAGCCTTAAGAAAGTTCTTCAGCTGGCTCAACAGAAGGCCAGCAAAAGCACATAGCTTCTCAAAAAAGTTATGACGCAGACTAAAGTCTGCTACTCCATAGCCCTGCTTTCCAGCAGGGTTTTTTAACATACTCTGAACTCGGATATACTCCTACCAGGTTCAATCAAGTGGACCGAACAGGCCATGCACGGATCGTAGGACCTGATAATTCTCATTAATTCTATTGGATTTTCCGCATCGGCTACAGGCGTTCCTACAAGAGCTTTCTCCATCGGACCAGGCTTATCTTTATCATCTCTCGGTGAGCAATTCCAGTTAGTGGGTGTAACCACCTGATACCGTGCAATTCGGGATTTAGATATCTTAATCCAGTGCCCTAGCGCACCTCGGGGCGCCTCAGTCAATCCTATACCTTGAGCGCTCTGGGGAACTTTACAGGGAACGTAAACTCTCCTTCCAGGCCTCAGTTGAAGCACCCACTCTTCCATAGCCCGAGCAATCTTCTTTGTCTCCAGAGCTCTGGCTACGTGCCTATCCATTACCGATATCCCTTTCCTATAGTCTCCGTTCACCCACATACGCGCCAGAGGTCCCAACTCGTAGGGTTTACCCGCATATCTCGGTGCTTTTACCCAGGAATAGGCGCCTGGCTTTCCAGGAGAAGGAAGTGTATCACTATCTTTGGGATTCTTGCCAGAAGTTTTCGTATCATACCAGGAGTAGCGTACATCTTCAGTTATCTTCTCTTTATTCATGCTTTCTATTTTTCCGTCCGTCAAAAGGCCTCTTTTAAACAGTTTCTTGCTTCCCTTATCATCCAGGTCGAATGCGCCATAAGATAACAAATTTCCGTAACCCCTGCCAATCTTGCTGTAATCTTTATATACGTCGGCAAGTCTCAACACATCGGGCACATAAATATTTTCAATAAAGTCCATACTTTCTCTCAATCTCCACAGGTAAGATGCTATCTTATCTACGGTCGGCTTTTCAGTCACTCCTCCGGGAACAAAACTTATATGATGGGGAATCTTACCGCCAAAGATTGCTATCATCTCGTGAATTTTCCTGCGAACTTCCATCGCTTTAATATAGTGATCAAGATACTCTTTGTTCATCTGTTTGGAAAATCGATAGTCACCCTTAGCTCTGGGGATGAAAGGTGGCTTTTCCGGACCGACAAAATAGTCCAGTGCGGCCAGAAGATAAAAATGTAAGATATGAGACTGCAGAAAATTTGCGCCGGTTACCAGATTACGGATAATTCTGGCATTGGAAGGTGGTCTCACCCGGAAAGCAGATTCCAAAGTTAAGGAGGCTGCGGTTGCGTGAGATGCGGAACATATCCCGCAGGCCCTCTGCGTCAACTGTTGAGCATCTCTAGGGTCCCTTCCTTTAAGGATCATCTCAAATCCCCTGAAGAGAGTCCCAGAGCTTCTGGCATCGACTACTTTACCGCCTTCTATCTCCAGTACAATCTTAAGATGTCCTTCAATCCTGGCAACAGGATCAATAGTTATGATTTTTTTCGCCATTTTTTATCTCTTTCTTTCAGGCCAGCCGTAGAAAGGAGACATACCATCCGGGAATTCCATCTGCACGCAACCTATGCAGGGAGCAGAAGCTCCAATACACCAGTTGACTCCATTGTGCCAGCGGCGTAAAGGACAGTCTGAATAGGTGAGAGGTCCCTTGCATCCGAGTTTGACCATACATCCTTCTTCGCTTAGGTTTTTGGCAAATTTCTGGTGAATGTAAAATGAGTAGTTGGGACAATTATCATGCAATAGGAAACGATAAAACAGAGTAGGTCTTCGATTTTCATCAAGTTTCGGGAGACCATAGAGGATAAGATGGACAAGGGTACCTACCATCCAATCGGGATGTGGTGGACAGCCAGGAACGTTTATCACTTTCCTTCCCAGAATCTCGCCTACTCCCTTTGCCCCAGTGGGATCAGGAGCGCCTGCTGGTATCCCTCCATAAGAAGCACAGGTGCCCACCGCTATTACATATTTAGCATTTCTTCCGAGTTTCTTGGTCCACTCCAATAATGAGACAGGTTTGCCATTCTTTTCGCCCAGCGTAGCATACATGCCATTCTCTGCAATAGGAATTGACCCTTCAACAATGAGAATGAACTTACCTTTTGCCTCCTCGGCAATCTTCTCCATAGAGAGGATGACTCTATCTCCGGATGCAGACATCAAGGTAGGATGCACTTTGAGGCTTATGATTTTTAAAAGGAGTTCGCTAATTTTGGGATGGGAAGTGTTCAGGAGGGAAACGGAACAACCTGTACACCCTGAGCCCTCTAACCATATAACTGGTGGATTCCCCGCTGCAGCTCGCTCCAGAGCCTCCACCACCTCGGGAATCAAAATCTGGGAAATGCCCAGGGCCACAGCTGATCCGGCACAAATTTTCAGGAACTCTCTTCTGGTAAAATCCATTTAAATTTTCTCCCACATTAACTGCTTACCTTTTTTCGGGAGGCCACAGAGTGCCTCCCCTACAATTATTGCGGCGGCTCTTCCTTCTTTTCCTCTTTCGTTTCTTCTTTAGACTCTTTTTCTTTAGTTGCCTTTTTGAATTCTTTGATTCCTTCTCCTATAGATTTTGCAATTTTGGGTAACTTACCAGCACCGAAGATAATTAGAACAATGACCAGGATAATTATTAGTTCCGTTACACCCAGCCCTCCCAGCATAATTATTTCCTCCTTAATTCCTCTTATCCCCAACTTCATCGAGGATTAGATTAACCATTTCCCCCGTTCTTCTCTCTATCTCAGGAGACAATTCCAGTCCGTAACCTATATCTTTCGGCTCAATCCCGATTATGACTGTGTGGGGAAGTTCGCCCATCTTCCGAGCTATGGCAAGTGTCTCCACCACACCCAGCTGGTGCAATGAAGTCATTCCCCTTGCACCTTTAAGAAGAGAGTCATCCACACGTATTTTATAAGTTTTCCCCGGTTTACCTCCCAGTTTGATAGCATCCACAATAATCAATTTGGCAACTTCTTCCGCCCGAGGAATACAATCCAAAATAGAAGTTCCTCCATCTACAAGTCTAACTCTTTTGTCGATTTCCATTTCCCTGAGTTTCTGAATAAGGTGGACACCTACTCCTTCATCTCTTAACAACAGGTTACCCACTCCCAGAACGACTACTTTATCCGCTCTCAATATCCTTTTCACCTTCTTCCCGGGAAATGTTTTCAGACAGTTTCTTTTCTACTTCTTTTCTTATCTCTTCCGGAGGCTCCTGTTCAATGGCCTCGCGAAAATCCTGCGTGGCTCTCCTCAACTGTCTCACAGCCTTTCCAATAGCCCTGCCCACCTCGGGCAATCTACGAGGACCAAAAAGTATCAACACCAGAACAAGGATAACGACTAATTCCTGCATTCCCACGCCAAACAAAGGATTTCTCACCGCCAATTCTGCAATTTCAGGTGCCACCGAAGGCAACTATCAGACCGATGTCAACCTTAGTTTCTTTCCCGTTCTCGACTTTAGCTTCTACTTTATTATCAAAAAAACCCTCTTTAGTCACCATAATTGTGTAGATTTCTGGAGAAAGACCGGAAAAAGTGAAATTCCCGGAACTATCTGTAGTCGCTGTAAGTTCTGTCTCATCCAAAGTCAAGGTTACTTTTGCGCCCTCAACGCCTCCGCCCTGGAACGTATTGTTCACTTTGCCCACAATAGTCCCCCCTGCTTTTCCAGCACCTCCACATCCCAGCAGTAGACAGAAACTAACTATTACTATTAGAGTGAACGGAAATAATTTCTTCATTCTCATTACTTACCCTCCCAAGAAAGAAGCTTCCAATCGAATATTAAGTTTCTTCATTTTCTTTTCTTTCACCACAAGCTCACTGAGCGAATAAGCAAAATATCCCGGCTTCGTGACTGTGATTGCATAATTGCCGGGCTCGAGCTCTGGCAAACTATAATTTCCCAAATTATCCGTAGTTGCAGTTACAGCCCAGACTTGGGGAGAGGCTTCGGTAACATGCTTCAATGCAGTAATAGTTATTGTCACACCTTCAACAGGCTTTTTTGTCTCCTTATCAATTACTTTCCCATAAACACCCGTCCCTTCGGGAGCCTTCTCACATCCCATAATTAACATCCCTGCTACCACGAGCACCATTCCAAAAATAACCCACCTTTTCATATTTCCTCCTTATATATATTTGCTAAGATTACAATAGGAGTAGCAGAGCTTGCTCTGCGTCATTAACGCGAAACAAGTTTCGCTACTCCGTATGATATAACACCTCTCTAATCCCAAGCAGAACAGCGACCCCAGGCATTGGGCGCTCTCAATTCTTTAGGACATTGCTCGAACTTTTTCATAACTTTTTTAATCGGGTCACCGACGACATTGATGTCTTTCATTGTGCCCAGACCCATCTGTTCAGCCAACGTTAAGTGCCCATAATTTTCCGGCTTAAGACCCATTACCATAGCTTCCACCGCATCGACTGCCACAGGGTCTCTGCCAGCAATGACCAAATCCATCGATACAGGGTCACCCTTTGTAGGCCCGTGTCCTTCGCAGCCCCAGATTGCACTAATAACTGCAAAATCTATCTTCTTTATAGAAACGATGTCGCAAATCACTTCAGATATCTGATTATGGGGCAATCCCACTTTAGGTATTCCATAAACTCTATTGGGAGCAGAACCAATTGCCTGGTTTTTCAGAGTCCCGGTAATTCCTGTGAGATAATGGGTCTTCATCGGTGAAATGCTAATAATCTTGTCCGCCTCCTCAACCATAACCACTGGCAAGGCATATTCTTTGAGAGCGAGAGGTCTTTCGGGCTTATACCACTTGTACGGGGCAGAATTTATACAATAGAGTTCAGCTCCTGTTTCCCTGGCCAGTCCTTCATATCCATACGTCTTCATATTCGCAATTCCATCAGCATCGGGAGGACCGGCAGCAATGTAGATTTTCTTGGCTCCTTTTTTCTTAGCCAAAAGCGCTATTGCTCTAGCTATCCTGGGATCTGTATTATAACACTGGATTTGTTCATTACTGGTCTTACCTATCCCCAGAAGCAGATTGAAACTCGCCACCGCGTTTGTCTTAATCCACACCACATCACCTTTTTCCACAGGAAGTCCTCCGGCGAGCTTAACTGCCTTACTAACCATCTTTTCTATCTCCACCTCACTCTTTCTTGACCAAGTGGGATACCAGTACTTGCCCTTTGCCCAGCTAGGACCCTGGGGAAGCATATGCCAGTCTTTGAACTGCCAGGATTTCCCCACT
>DATKVN010000016.1 GCA_035530055.1 bacterium
TCTGAAAAGAATCCTGACCTCCCCTTTCTTCTCGGGGCGGATAGAGCCTTAAGAAGCATGGGTTCTCTTTTGGGGTTTCTGAAAGAGAAGGCTATAGAAAAGGCAGGAATGGATGAGTTCCAAATCGAAAAGCTTATTGACCAGCGGGATACTGCCCGGGAAAGAAAGGATTGGGAGAAAGCAGACAAGATTCGCAGGGATTTGGAAAAGACAGGAATCATTCTGGAAGATACTCCCGCAGGAACCCGCTGGAAATATAGAGACATAAAAAAGTCTCGTCATAGACCCCTTTTAGGCACTTCCTAAACATCGTTCATACACTAAAAAGTACTTGACAGCCTTTTCGTTCTGTGGTAAAATGTTACATAGAATGTATTATTCTATTACAGTGCCGACGGGGGTGAAAGGTATGATTACGAAGAAAGAGTTGGGTAAGAGAATTAAGAAATTTAGAGAAGATTTCGACCTCTCACAAGAGGAATTGGCAGCCAGATTGAGTTTGCCTCGGCCTTCTATTTCACAGATTGAGTCAGGTCGACGGGAGGTGAGTAGTATAGAAGTGGCGAAATTGTCAAAGATTTTTGGAGTTTCGATGGATGATTTGCTAAGTCGTGATTTAGAAAAGAAGTGTCGTGCACCCAAGAAGAAATTCAATAAACCTAAATTCAATAAGGGGAAATTCAAGCAAGTTTTGCTTTATATTTTGGAAAAATGTGGGGCAAAACCCAATGTAGGGGAGACAGTTCTTTTTAAATTGCTTTATTTTGTTGATTTTGATTATTACGAACTTTATGAAGATTTCTTGACTGGTGAAGCTTATAGAAAAATTAGCTATGGTCCCGCGCCATGTAATTTTAACATAGTTATCAGTGAAATGATAGAAAAAGGGCAAGTAAAAAAAATTCCTACTGAATATTTTGGGATGCCTCAAAAAAAATACATACCGTTGGTAAAGCCTGACTTGAAAATGTTAGATGGGAGGGAAATGAAAGTAATAGAAGAGGTAATTGAAAGATTATCTTCTATGAATGCTACTGCAATAGAGAATCACTCCCATCAAGATATTCCTTGGGAAGTGACAAAAGACAGAAAAATTATTGATTATGACACTGTGTTTTATAGGAGACCCGCTTACTCGGTAAGAACTTATCCTGAAGAATAAAATGCAATTTACCGCTTTGCCTGAGTTTGATAGAGAATTTAAGAAATTACTTAAGAGATATCGTAGTTTGGAAGAAGATTTAAATGTGTTGAAACAGGTATTAGAAAGAAGCCCGCGGGGATATGCGCCAGTTATTGTTCGAGTGAGTGGCTTAGGTATTCGCACTGAAATATATAAAGTCAAACACTTTAGATGTAAAGCTCTTAAAGGGAAAGGATCACGAAGTGGTATCAGGATTGTGTATGCTTATTTTGAGTCAGAACAAAAAGTCGAGTTTGCTGAAATATACTATAAGGAAAAAGACGACAGGGTTTGTGATAGAGAAAGAATCTTAAGATACTACGTGGGGTCCTTCTAAGAAAGTTGTCCATAAAACCTTAAAGAAATATTCAGTATTGCCTTGATTTTGCCCAAAGCAAATTCCAAAATCTGGCAGTCCTTAAATCTAAGCATTAAAGGAGAGAGGTTTTGGTTTTCGCTTGACAAATTTGGCTTTTTATGGCAGTATCAAGAAAGAATCGAGATACAGAAAGCTTTAATTGAAAATTGAATAAGGCCTTTCCGCAAAGAGGCTAAGCCTCTAACGTGTGACTGCGGAGCAGGCTGTCACTGTGCCCGAAAGGGCGAGGGGTGGCAGTCGTTCTCAGTTTTCGTCACACGTTACTGGGGTCGATATGCACCCCTTTTTTATTTGTGGAAAAGGCCTGTCCATTTGAAGTGTTGACTTCAATATCAGAAAGGAGATAGGAATGAAAAGAGAAGAGGTTTCGCACAAAAGGACGCACGCGAGGGTCAGGATTTCTTTTCCCATAAAGCTCACACTTAAGAAGATTGCTCCCACTATTCCCTCAACTTTGTGGGGAAAGACCGCCGATTTGAGCGAGGGAGGTCTGTCCGCTGTTTTAGAAAATCCTCTACAGGTTTCTTCATTGATGGAAGTAACTATTGGCTATTCTTTAGCCCCAATAGAAGCGCTGGCGCAGGTAGCGTGGAATAGACCCATAGTCAATAATGGAAAGTTTCGCTGTGGGATTCGCTTTTTAAGTTTAGGACATCGCGATTTCTGCGGCTTGAGAAAAATTCTGGGAGCGGCAACAAGCATTATAACGGCAAGTTATCTTCCGGAAAAGGTGATAACAAATCAGGATATCATTGACGCTGGCCTCAAGGCAACGCCAATGGCCATAGAGCGTGGTCTTGGCGTGAGGGAAAGGAGAGCTGCAGCTCCGGATGAAACCGCAGCAGATATGATGGCTAAAGTGGCTAAAAAGATTTTAAAAAAAGCCGAATGTTTACCTCAGGAACTTGATTATATTATTTGCAGTGCAGATGTTGGAGACTCGGTTGAGCCTGATACTGCAACTGCAGTTCAGTCTAAGATTGGCGCTTCCTGCCCTGCTTTCGGAGTTTCGATGTCCTGCACGGGCTGGCTTGCTGCAGTTGATATAGCGCTGCGTTACCTTGATGCCGGCAAGAAAAGGATTTTGGTTTTGGCAAGCTCTTTAGTGGGTTCGCGAATCTTCTATCATAATCTTATGCATAGAGCAATCTTTGGCGATGGGGCGGGTGGAATCCTCCTTGAGTCGCATCATCGGAGTCGGTTCTTAGGAAATATTCTCTGGACTGACGGGCGTCACTATTCAAAAATCTATATTCCCCATCCATGGTCTATAATTCCAGAAGATATCCCTGAAGAATATAAGGCTTCGTTCTATATGTCGCCTGACCAGAAGAAATTCTTCGCCATTATGGACTCTTATCTCGTTCCTGTTACCAAGCGTCTTTTAAAAGAAGCCAAGGTCGAATTACAAGACATTGATTTATTTTTCCTTCACTATCCCAGTAAGCCTTTGTTTGATTATTCCTTGAAGCTCTTAAAGATTCCTCGCGAAAAGACTTTTAGCCGGTTTGAAAGTTATGGTAATCTCGCTGCTGCTGAAGTGCCTGTGTTTCTTGATGAAGCCGTCAATGTAGGACGGCTGAAAAAGGGCAATCTTCTTCTTGTGGTGACTTATGGGGCAGGGTTTACCGGCGGAGGGTTAGTATTAAGATATTAGATTGGGAGAGATTATGAATCCTTACGCCATTTCCCCACTTCTTTGTGCGGTTTTGGCTTTGTTGTTGGGTGGTTTTGTTCTTTCGAAAAATCTTAAGTCATCTGTGAATAGGTCTTTCGCTTTACTTTGTTTTGAGACCTTTTGGTGGCAGGCTTGCTGGTTTGCTATATATTATGCCGGAACGGATGTGCAAAAAGACTTAATTGCAAGAGCAGGTTATTCATTGATTCTGTTTGTTCCATTTACATACTACCATTTTGTAGTCCAATTTCTTCGTCTTAAAAGAGAGATGGTACGGGTTCGTCTTTTTTACTTTGTTGGCCTTTTCTGGTTAATTCTTCTCTGGACAACTAATATATTTATTGCCGGGCATAATGAATTTAGCTGGGGAGCTTATGGAAAGGCTGGTTCACTTCATCCTATTTATTTAATCTTCGTGGGTATAGCGGCCTGGCGAGGTTTAACTTTCCTTAAAGCCTCGATGGTTGACCCGGAGCGTTCGGCCCTTGCACGAAATCAGAATAAATTCGTTTTTTCAGCAGTTTGCCTTTACTGTTTTGCACTTCTTGAATATTTTATTAATTATGGCGTTGCAGTTTATCCTATTGGCGTGTTCTTCATTTTGGGTTCCTTCCTGGTAATTGCTTATGCAATCGTTACATTACAGCTTATGGACATTACTTTTGTGATAAGAGACACTACCGTTCGCCTGGCTTCTTCGTCAATCCCGGCTGCCATTTTTATAACTATAGGAATATTGTTCTTCTCGCTTCCAACTATGATAGCCATGATTGCTCTGACTGCCGTTGCTTCGCCTCTTCTTTACAGACCTTTAAGAACGCTCTTCCGGCCATTTATCCTGGGGAGCAAATATGAATATCAGCAGAAACTTCGTAGGATTAGTGATAAGTGGTTTTCGATTTTCAGTCTGGATAGACTGTCGGAGAGCCTGGTTAAAGACGTTGCCGATACCATTGGCGCGAAATATTGTAATTTTATGATTCATAATGAAGATGATAAATCTTATTTTGTAAAAGCACATACTGGTTTCGAAGAAGGGCAAGGAGTAGAAGAGATTTTCTTTAAAGAAGAAGGCCCTTTGGTTTCGCGCCTTAGGAAAGAGAAGGCTATTGTGATTAAAGAAGTGTTGAAAATAGAACCGTCTTTTTCCGGACACGAGCCTGTAGTCGAGGAGATGGATAGGGTAAAAGCTGCTATCAGCGTTCCCCTCTACATAGATAATGAGTTAAAAGGCATATTGAATCTTGGTGATAAAGTTTCAGGAGAAATCTATAACAGACAGGACCTTAAAATACTTTCCCAGATAGCCAGAGACGCTGAAGTAATGTTTCGTTATTCCTTCTTCAATTATGAGCAGTCGCTGTTGGTTTATAGATATAGCCATGACTTACGCACTCCTCTTGATCCTGTTCAGACTTATCTATATCTTATGCTTCAAGGCAAATTGAGTGAAGAAGAGAAAGAGAAGTATCTAAAAATTATCCAGAAAAACGTTGACTTTGTTGCCCAGGGATTGAGCGATATGTATCAATTAAGCCAGATGGCATACGACCACATAAGGAAGAAATTTGTCTTTAAGCATTTTAACATAATAGAGATGGTAAATAGAATAGCGGAAGACTTCACGCCCGAGGCAAAAAAGAAAGAGATATATCTCAGGTTTAAAAGGAAAGTTGAGATGCCATTGGCCTATGGTCATGAGCAGAGCATAGAGCGCCTGATTAGAAACCTGATACAGAATGGAATAAAATTTACCGATAAAGGGGGTGTAGAAATAAGTACGTCTTCCGAAAGACAGGACATTAAGATAGAAGTGAGTGACACAGGGCAGGGAATACCAGGGAAGGATTTACCCAGAATATTTAATCCTTTTTTTAAGACAAAAGGCAGAGACCAGATAGTAGAAGGTTCGGGTTTGGGGTTGACCATTGTTAGAGAGATAGTAGCTCTACATTCAGGAGAAATCAAAGTGGAAAGCGAAGTTGGCAAAGGCACGACATTTGCTGTTTTACTACCTGTTTTTAAGCAGAGGAAAATCTACTCGAAAGCGCGGGGAGGTAATTGATGGCGCCACACATCCTCATAATTGATGATGAAAAGGAGACCAATCAGTCAACTAAGCTCCTACTGGAGAAGAACGGATATGAAGTCTCCAGCATTGACGATCCCACAAAGGCTCTTATGATTCTGGGAAAAATGAGTGTAGGAAAACTGAGTCCGGTTGACGCGATTATCCTGGACCTCGATATGCCCGGAATCACGGGAGGAGCACTATTCAAAAAACTTAGAGACTGGTGCCTGGCAAAGGAAGTTCCCGTAATAGTTTACACGGCAGCTCATACCAAAGGAAAGATTGAGCTTATAAAAGAAGCTTTCTCACGAGGATTGTTTGCGGTAGTGCCAAAAGCCTGTCCGGAATATCTGCTAATCAGGATAAATGCAGCCTTGAAGTCAAAAGGGGGATTTCTGGGGCTTCAACTCAGAATCGAAAAGCAGCAGTTAGAGGAAAAATATCTATTTGAGAAAGGTTCTGTTGACGACCCTGATTATTTGAGGTATATGGAGCTCTGTTTTCTGGAACAGGGAGAACAGATTCTGGCAGCGGCATATAGGGAAAGGAGGATGCGACTGGAGAGCGAAAGATAGTTATGATAAAATCTTAAGAAATCCTTCCCAGAGTTTCCTTTCTGAAAAGCAAATTCAAGACGATAAAAATGATGAAGTTTGTACTTGACCTCTCTGTGAATATGTGTTAATTTCAATATTGGGGGACATTTCAATAGACAGTTTTATGGGCACTTTTTAAATGAGGACCATGGAAGAAAGAGGGGCAGAAAAAACGGTCATCGGGATTGGCCCGGACGGTTCGTCCCGATTAGAATACGCTTTTGCTTATAAGGGATGGAGTCATGCGAGTATTTTCAAGTTCATACCGCATATTGGCTGGATTCACGCGTCTGTGCTATGCATTGTTTCTTATTTCCTTATTTGTAGTTTGCGTCCCCGCTTTAGCCTGGTCCCAGGATACAACACCCCCGGCAGCAATAACTAATCTATCGGCTTCACCCGGAGAGGTAGACCAGAAGATAGACTTATCCTGGAGTGCGCCTGGTGATGACGGGACCACCGGCATATTAACCGGTGAATACAGAATAGATTACGCTACTTATACCAAGACCTGGAATCCCACCGATTATCAGATTTCTATTCCCACCTCAAATGTAAATCCCGGAGATGACCAATACCGGGAAGTATCAAACCTTACCGTGGGAGCTACATACTATTTCCGTATCTGGACAAGGGATGAGGATCCCGATCATTGGTCGGAGATATCGAACGGGGCAACCACATGGGCGCCGGCTATTCCTCCTGCCGCAGTTGTAGATTTAGAAGCCATCCCGGGTACGGCAGAAGGTTCAATCAACTTAAGTTGTACTGCGCCCACAGAAGATGGCGCAATAGGCGGTAAAGTCTCTTCCTACATTTTGAAGTACTCAACCTTCAGTGTGAATGACGTAGGAGATACAACTGTTTGGTGGAATCATCCTCAGACTCTTACTGGATTAGATGGAGGTTCACCAAAAGAGCCAGGTGAAACTGAAACCTTCATCATCGGAGGTTTATCTCCCGGCAATACTTACTATTTTGCCATAAAAAGCAGGGACGATATAGGGACTATTTCGCCCATTGATACTAAGACTGCCAGTTTCAACCAGGCCAATGCTGTCACCGCCAGTGATGATACTCCTCCAGCGGCAATTACCACCCTATCGGCTATACCCGGAACTGAAGGAGGGGCTATCGACCTTTCCTGGAAGGCTCCGGGTGATGATGGGGGTACGGGCACGTTGGATGGGGAATACAGGATAGACTACGCCACTTATACCAAGAGTTGGAATCTTACTGACTATGAAATATCTACTTTAGTAAGTGGCGTTAACCCCGGGGACGCTCAATCGTTTACAGTTACAGGTTTGAAAGAGGGAGCGACTTATTATTTCAGAATCTGGACGGCAGACGACGCAAGTAACTGGAGTGAAATATCCAATGGAGCGACAACCTGGGCGCAGGATATTCGTCCAGCAGCAATAATTAATCTATCCGCCTCACCGGGAGAGATAGACCAGAAGATAAACTTATCCTGGAGTGCGCCTGGTGATGACGGGA
>DATKVN010000017.1 GCA_035530055.1 bacterium
TTCCCGGCAGTTAGTGCTATGCCCCTGATGTTAGCTAATGGACTTAAGTTAAAGAAATTTGGTGCCTAATGGAACAAGAGGTATGAAGTTAGGAGTAGCGAAGCGGAGCTTCGCAATTATAACGTCCCGATTCATCGGGGCTACTCCAACTAACTATGCCATAAATGGCATAGCTTTTATTTGGCTTTTTGCGTTGACTTTTATGGTCATATTTTGTATATTTAGGATGATTTTTTTCATTTAGAGGCAAAATGAAAGAACCTACCTATTTACGTCCTTTGAGATGGCTGACAATATCCATCTTCCTGGTAATGTTAGTAGTTTATAGGCTTACCGAAAACTACCTCAATCGAAATCTATCTACCGGCTGGGCAACGGTTCTATCAGTTACATTTTCGCTTATTGGAATTGCCATACTTTTAATCCTTGTGTTTAGACTTATTTATGGACAGATATGGAAACTGACTCTTTCTCAGAAAAAGCATGAAGAGATGGCCGGTCTCATTAAGAGATCAAAGGATGAGCTGGAAGAGAAAAATATTGTAATTACCCAGAAGATGAATGAGCTGAAGACTTTGGATAGGATAAGTAGAGCGATGGCCAGCACTATGGACCTGGATAGGATACTGAATACAATATTAGAAGGTGTAGCAAAACACTTAAATTTTGACCGCGCAATAATCTGCCTGGTAAACGAAAAACAAGGATTTATTGAGGGCAGACAGGCGATGGGAGTGGCTCGGGAGCTTCTTTCAGATTTAAAAATTCCATTGGCAGATGGGCAAAATCCCATTGTAAAGACAGTTAAGGATGGAAGGCCATACATTATAGCTCGAGTTGGTGAGGGAGGGATGCATTTACAAGAGCCTGTTTCCCATCAAGTGAGAAGATTAGGCTCCACACAAGAGGAGAGCAAAGCAGAAGTAAACTCACCTCCGATTTATCAGGGCGGAACTACTTCCAGCCAGGAAAGGACTTATGGTGAGATTTTTGCCGGACTTGAGGGAAGAGTCAATGCAATGGCTTCAGTGCCTCTGGTAGCCAAAGAGAGAGTAAATGGAGTTCTGTTAGTAGATAATTTGCATAGCGGACGTCCCATAGAAGAGGAAGACCTTCGCTCCCTGGTAACTTTCACCAATCAGGCCGGACTGGCCATAGAAAATGCCAGATTATATGATACTGAAAAGAGATTCAGCGAAGAGTTACGTCACCAGGTGGAGCTGGCCAAGAAAGAGCTGAAAGAGGCACAGGCTCATTTAATTCACTCGGAACGCCTGGCTGCTGTAGGAGAGATGTCGGTGATTGTGGCTCATGAGGTGAGAAATCCGATGAGCTCAATAAGAAGTTGCGCGCAACGAATACACAAGGCGGTGGAAGAAAAAGACCCTAACAAAAAATATACTAATTACATTATGCAGGAAGTAGACCGCCTGGAAAGAATTGTTAAGGATATGCTCACGGTTACCCGTCAGCCCAAGCCAAATTTGGTGGAGGAGAACGTTAACAGGGTAATTGAGGAAATTCTGCTACATATGGATGATGAGATTAGAAAGAGCGGAACAGTCCTTACTAAGGAACTCGACCAAAATCTACCTGCCATACTGGTCGACCCTGCTCTCTTAGAACAGGTCATTTTGAACATGATTCAGAATGCGCTCATCTTTATGCAGGATAGGGAGAAAAAAGAATTAAAGATTGCCACTGGCCAGGATAAGAGATTCCTCCAGATTAGAATTAGCGATACCGGCCCCGGCATTCCTGCCCATAACAGAAAGAGGGTATTTGAGCCTTTCTTCAGTACGAAACCCCAGGGTACAGGTCTGGGTTTAGCTATATGTCAGAGAATAATTCTTGCCCATGAGGGGAAGGTAGAGCTGGAAAGCGAAATGGACAAGGGGACTACTTTCATCGTAAACCTACCGATGAAAAGAACAAGAAAGAAAGAAGAAGAGAAAGGGTTACAAGTATGATGAAGAAGATATTGATTGCCGAAGATGAAGAGGTTCTGCGTGAGGTGTTTAAGGATGAACTGACTGAGGAAGGATACGATGTCCTGGAAGCGAGAGACGCCAAGGGAGCTCTCCACTGTTTAAGTAAAGGGGAAATAGACCTTCTCATCCTTGACATCAAGCTTCCTGATATGAGTGGATTGAAGTTGCTGGAGCGGATCAGGAAAGGGTATCCTGCCCTTCCCATTATCGTCTGTACTGCTTATGATACTTTCAGGAGTGACTTTGAGATATGGGCTGGACACATTGCCGATTACATTGTCAAGCCCGTAGATTTGGAAGTGTTGAAGGAGAAGATAGGAAGAATCATTGGATAGGTG
>DATKVN010000018.1 GCA_035530055.1 bacterium
AAGCCAAAGTATGCTCTCGTTTCTTTAGCGCTCTCTAAAGACAGTTTGACCAGAGATGTGGATGGTCTATACGAAGGTATGCTAAAGTGTGGAAGGAAATTTGGAGTCAGGATAGTCGGTGGTGATGTAGTCTCTTCTCCCGGGAATGCGGTAATCACTCTAAGTTTACTGGGAGAAGTGGCCAGAGGAAGGGTGGTCTATCGCTCTGGAGCTAAGGTGGGAGACAGGATACTGGTTACGGGAAATTTTGGAGATTCGGCTGCTGGGTTAGAAATACTTAAGGGGAGATGGAAAATTCCCGGGAAATCCGATTATCTCCAGAAGTGTAAGAAGAATCTTATAAAGAAACATCTACTTCCCCAGCCGAGAGTGAAAGAGGCAGAAATTATCTCCGGGAAAAGACTGGCAACAGCTATGATTGATAGTAGTGATGGATTGGACTTATCAATAAGGTTCATCTGCCAGTCGAGCAAGGTTGGTGCTAAAATCTGGCTGGAGAAGATTCCCATTTCACCTTGTTTAAGGTCTTTCACTTCTCCAAGAGAAGGCCCATCTTCTTCAGAACCGGAAGGAGCTATCAGGAGTTTAATCTTTGCTCTCTATGGTGGGGAGGATTATGAACTGGTGTTTACGGTTCCCAGGGGGAAGGTTAAGAAGGCATTGAGAGACGTTCCCTATACTATAATGATTGGTGAAATTGTGCCGGCAAGATGGAGAGTAAGGTATCTGGATAAGGAAAGTAGAGAAGTTAAATTAAAAGGGCGGGGATACGAACATTTCCAAACCTCTCCATATTTTTGGAGTCCTCCCGAAAGGGAGGGATAATAAATGGAACCTTGCTTTCGCAAGGACTCCAGAGTATTTGACTTTATTGAATAATGAAGAATAGAGGTTGGGTAAAGTTTACCAAGAGCGAGGAAGAGACGAGAAAGATTGGTAGAGCAATCGGCAAAAGCCTTCTGCCGGGAGACATAATCTGTCTTGTTGGCGAGCTCGGCTCTGGCAAGACGACCATTACCCAGGGCATTGCCCAGGGGTTGGGAGTTCAAGGCTCTGTAAGTAGTGCCACCTTCAAGTTAATTAACGAGTATAAAGGAAGAATTCCAGTCTACCATTTTGACCTCTTTCGTCTTGATAAATTATCCGAAGTAGAAGAACTGGGTTATAGAGAATACTTCTATAATCAGGGAGTAACAATTATTGAATGGGCGGAGAAGATGAGACCACTTTGGCCGGAAAAGAGAGTGGAAATAGAATTAAAAATAATTTCTGAGAATAATCGGGAGATAAAGATAACTAATCTAATTGACAGGGAAATCAGTCTAAATGATAATTCTGGGAATAGAGACATCAACTAAAACCTGTAGTATAGCCCTGACAGATGGAAAGAAGTTAGGGGATGAGATTTCACTCCATCTGGGACTTTCCCATTCGGAAAGGGTAATTCCGCTCATTGATGAAATATTGAAAAGAAATGGCATGGCTATCAAAGATATAGATGGAATTGCGGTGTCCATTGGTCCAGGTTCATTTACGGGAATTCGCGTGGGAGTTTCCACAGCCAGAGGGCTTGCTCAGAGTTTAAACATTCCCCTGATAGGAATTCCCAGCCTCGATGGATTAGCCTTTGGTATGGAAACATCCGGAGAGCTTGTTTGCCCGATGATTGATGCTCTACGCCGGGAAATCTACACTGCACTATATGATGGCAGAAAGAGATTGACTCCCCATCAACTAATTGGAATAGAGGACTGGTTGAAAATATTGAAAGATAAAAGTGAAACTATACTCTTTCTTGGTGAAGCAGTGGACCTTTATGAAAATCTAATTAAGGATTTTCTAAAGAAGAAAGCAAAAATTGTCAAGAAGGAAAGGCGTTACGTTTCGGCAGCCCGCGTTGCCCAGTTGGGTTTGGAGAAACTTGTTTCCGGGGAAGGGAAAAAGTATGATGAAGTCTTTCCCCTATATATAAGGAGAGCGGAGGCTGAAGTGAAATGGGAAGAGAAGGAAAGATTGAAAAAGCCTTGAAATTTTCCATATTCCCATTGGATTACAACGACCTCAAGGACGTGGTGGAGATAGAAAGCGTATCTTTTCCTGAACCGTGGTCACTGTCAATGTTCTATCATGAGTTGGTACTACCTTTTTCCTACTTTTATGTAATGAGAGAAGATTCTCAGGAAAAGAAGAAGAGCAGGATGATTGCTTATGGTGGTTTCTGGATGGTTAAACAGGAAGCGCACATAACCAATCTTGCCGTACATCCAGACTATAGGAATCGTGGCTTTGGGAGTGAGTTTCTCAGATTTCTTTTGGAGAAGGCAAAAAATTTGGGAGCCAGAGTAGCAACCCTGGAAGTTCGAACTTCCAATAAGGTAGGACTGAAGTTGTACGAGAAATGGGGTTTCCGGAAGACGAAAATCAAGAAAGGCTATTATGCTTATACCGGAGAAGATGCCATTGTAATGGAGAAGAGAGATCTATAATGAAAGATAGTTTGTTCATCGCTTGAGGAATTTCTTAACGCCAAAAAACTCCGGACTCTGCAGGGCGCAAAAATAAACTCCCCCCGATTCCATCGGGAGTCGAACAAATTTTTGCTTGGAAGAGGATTAGTCGTCCTCGTTTTTTGGCTGAAATTCCCAGTGCTCTTCCACAAACTATCTTTCAAATGTAAAAGGAGGAAAGGGAAAAGATATTTTGTTCATCGTTGTAGGG
Organism: bacterium; assembly: GCA_035530055.1. NCBI lineage: Bacteria > bacterium. Next base: position 2,719 of record DATKVN010000018.1, read on the forward strand.
GCGATCCCGATGCATCGGGATGGTCGCCCAAAATAAGGGACGGCATAGAATCCGTCCCCTAAAGAAAGGGAGGGATAGATGCCAAAATTAAAATTGGGTTTACCAAAAGGGAGCCTTCAGGTGCCAACTATGGAATTGTTCCGTAAAGCTGGCATACGCATTTACGTAGGAGGGAGGTCATATTTTCCCTCATGCGATGACTCGGAATTAGAAGTTATGCTGGTAAGGGCTCAGGAGATGGCCAGATATGTTGAGGATGGTACTTTCGATGCAGGGCTCACTGGCTACGACTGGATTAGAGAGAACAAGGCAAAAGTAAAAGAAGTGTGTGAGCTTGTATATTCCAAGTCGGGGTACCGTCCGGTGAAGTGGGTCCTGGCTGTTTCTAACAATTCACGGGTTAGATCCGTGAAAGACCTGAAAGGAAAGAGGATAGCTACCGAGTTAGTCAACGTAGTTAAAGATTATTTAAAGAAGAAAAAAGTAAAAGCAGATGTGGAATTTTCCTGGGGGGCAACCGAGGGAAAGGCAGGGACTTTAGCTGATGCTATTGTGGAATTGACCGAGACCGGCTCTTCTCTGGAGGCAAATTATTTAAGAACTATAGATACGATTATAGAATCGACAACGCGTTTCATTGCCAATAAGGGGTCCTATCAGAATCCCTGGAAGAGGAAGAAGATTGAGAATATTGCTATTCTCTTACAGGGAGCTCTGGCAGCAGAGGGCATGGTGGGGTTAAAGATGAACGTGAGAAAGGAAGACATTTCCAAACTTATGAAGATTCTGCCTGCACTCAAAAAGCCGACAGTTTCCCTTTTGACTATTCCGGGTTGGCTTGCCCTTGAGATAATCCTAAAAGAAGAAATGGTAAAGAAGATTCTTCCGGAACTGAAGCGCGCTGGTGCTGAAGGGATAATAGAGTATCCCCTGAATAAAGTAATCTATTAGGCAAGAGAGATTCTGGAGTCCTCCCGAAAGGGAGGCAGGTAGTCAGCCTTGCTTTCGCAAGGAGTCCATGAAAAATGACTCTGACCCCTTTTTTTAGGGGGAATAAATATTGGAGGTTCAATGACTGTTCGAGTACGATTTGCACCTTCGCCCACAGGCTATCTCCATTTAGGAGGGGCCCGCACCGCCCTATTTAACTGGCTTTTTGCCAGACAAAAAGGTGGTGCGTTCATTCTTCGGATTGAAGATACTGATGAGGTGCGCTCTACTGACGGAGCTGTCAGGCAGATTATTCACGGACTCGAATGGTTGGGTATGGATTGGAATGAGGGTCCCAAGATTACTCTCAAGCCGGGCGGACGATTAGTTGAAGAAATTCTTGAACCTTCCCAGATAGTCATTGAAGAAGTTGGAAAATATGGGCCATACTTCCAGATGAAAAGACTTGAGTTTTATAAGAAGTATGCTGAAGAACTTGTCCAATCCGGTAAGGCTTATCGCTGCTATTGTCTTCCTGAAGAGCTTGAAGAGATGAGAAAGAAAGCACTTCAGGAAAAGAGACCGCCAAAGTATGATGGTAGATGTCGTAAGCTCACTCCAGAAGACGAGAAGAGGTATATAGAGGAAGGCAAGAAGCCCGTGGTGCGCTTCAAGACTCCCCGGGAAGGAGTTACAGAATTTGACGATAAAGTAAGAGGAAAAGTAAGTTTTGAGAATAAATTATTGGACGATTTTGTTATGCTTAAATCGAGTGGCTCTCCCACATACAATTTTGCAGTAGTAGTTGATGACCACGAAATGGAGATATCCCATGTGATTCGTGGTGACGACCACATCTCCAATACTCCCAGGCAGATTCTCCTCTATGAAGCGCTTGCCTGGAAGAAGCCACAATTTGCCCACGTGCCGATGATTCTCGGCTCGGATGGCAGCCGGCTCAGTAAAAGACACGGAGCGACTTCTCTCAACTATTATGAGGAAGAAGGTTATCTTCCAGAGGCATTAATGAACTATCTTGCTCTTCTGGGCTGGGCTACAGAAGATAGCCAGCAGATTTTTACCAGGGAGGAAATGATAGAAAAGTTCTCTTTAGAAAGGTGCGCAAAATCTGCTGCCATTTTCGACCCGCAGAAACTTCTCTGGATGAATGGAGAGTATATAAGGAAGATGGAACCGGATGAGCTTACTTTCAAAGCCTTCCCATTTATAGCAAGTGAAAAAGAAAAATTAGTGGAAGGTAAGAAATATGAAGAGATTGAAGATGCGGTCAAGATGGCACTGACTAAATCGATTTCCCTTGAACAAGAAAAAATAAAATTACTGAAAGATATTCCATATTTGATAAGTTATATGCTTAAGGAAGATTTAAAAGATAAAGATTACGAAGAGGAAGCGAAAGAGAAAGTATTAAAGGTTAGCGGCGTTAAACAGATACTATCCGATTGCAGGGATAGGTTCGCCAGGTTGCAAGATTTCTCAGAAGAGAAAATTGAAAAAGAAATCCGCAACTATGCCAAGGAGAGCGGTAAGAAGACAAGTGAAGTGTTCCACCCTATCAGAGTGGCAGTCTCCGGCCGCACCAGAGGGCCGGGTCTATTTGCTCTCTTATCTTTTCTCGGCAAAGAGAGGGTCTTAAAGAGAATAGATTATACAATCAGAAACTACCTGTAGTTTCTCTGTAAGGAGGCGGGATGGAAGAAGAACCAAAATTGAACATGCTTTTTATGAGCCTTGTTCTCTCCCTTTCTCAGGCAGCAATGCAGCATATGGGTAAAGTTACTAATCCCCTGACGGGTGAGATTGAAAGAAATTTAGAGCAGGCAAAAGTAACAATCGATATGATGGACATGCTAAAAGAGAAGGCAAAAGGGAATCTGGTTAAAGAGGAAGAGAAGTTAATCGGTGAGACTCTGGCCACTCTCCAGCTGAACTATGTTGATGAGGTAAAAAAGGGAAAGGAAGAGGAGAAGGAAGAGAAAAAAGAAGAGCAAAAGGAATAGAAATTGCCGGGTGGTCTAATGGTAGGACACGAGACTCTGGATCTTGGTGTGGAGGTTCGAATCCTCCCCCGGCAGTTCCGATGGAGTCGGAACAGAACAGTGGAAAATCGAAATTGGATAATGAATAAAAGAGGATGTGTGTCGGATTCAAAAGGGTTCACTTTGATTGAACTTATGATTTCTGTAGCAGTTATTGGATTACTTGCTGTTACTGTCATCATAATAGGTGGCAATTCAATTCGCAAGGCAAACGAGAATGTGGCAAAGGGAAATCTGGGTATTTTGCGTATGTCAATTATGACCTATTATGGAACTAATGAGGGAATATGGCCTTCTAACCCGCTTTCCAACTCTTTGGTTCCTGATTATGTAAATGAGATTCCATATTTGAACCTTGAGTCTCATCCACGAACAAATCAAGTCGTGGGGCCTAATCTCACTGATAGCGGTGGATGGTGCTATAATTCTGCAACAGGGAAAATTTGCGTTGATTGCACACATCCCGGTCTTGAGGGAACTCAAATATCCACCTGGTAGATTTAGAGGATGGAAGAATCCAAGAAAACATTATATTTATCCATAGCTTCCACTTTGGCCTGGATTTTGGGAATTTTAATGTTATTTAGTGCTATTGCCATTGCTATTCCTGCCATATCTATGGGTGAGAGCCTTGGATTTCCTATTTTAATGTTAGTGATTGGTAGCTTATATTGTTTCAGTGGATATGGATTAAGAAAGAAGCGACGAATAGCGGGGGTGGTGGCTTTAGTTGTTTCGGGCCTGGTGTTAATTCTTAATATAATGTCGCCTGCGAGAGTGAGTCCGCTGACAATTTTGGTTAATTTAGCAATTATAATCCTGGTTTTGATTAACTGGAAAGAACTTGCTTAGAAAAATGCTAAGAAAAATTATTGCAAGAATTGGAATTATTATTAGTACAATTGGGATGATTTACAGTGGTTTAATGTTTCTCAATGTTGTGGTTGCTGATTTAGCATATAGATTTTGGGATGGTGGAATAGTGGCTTCGAATATTGCAGGGGTCCTGGATATAATGTGTGGCAGTATTCTACTCTATCTAACTATTAACATATTAAGGAAAATTGATGTTAAACGAAATGCGAGAATTGGCGTGATTGTTTGTATAGCCGGTGTAATTTCTGACTGGATAGGCGGGTTATATGGTATAAGCGCCCTTATAGGATTGATATCCAGTTATTTCATAAAAAGAGAAGTTTAGGTGGTATCTGTTTATGAGTTTCCCACATTGCTTAGAATAATTCATTTTTTTGCTGGGGAGGGTATTATGGCGGAAATTAAGGTGGAGAAGCTGTCTGATGAGGAATTGAAATCGTTGGGAGTGGATGACTGGAGCCCGTGGGAATGCGAGCCCTCAACTTTCGACTGGGAATATGATGAGAAGGAGACCTGCTACGTTCTGGAAGGGAAAGTGAAGGTTAAAACTCCTGATGGTGAAGTTGAATTTGGTAAGGGCGACCTGGTCACATTCCCCAAGGGACTCAAATGCACTTGGAATGTGATAGAGAAAATCAGGAAAACATATAAGTTTGGATAAGATTGATAGAAAATGGCATATAAAATATTTGCTGATGCAGTTATTGTGGTACATTTCCTGTTTATACTATTTATGCTATTTGGGTTTCTACTTACCTTATATGCTGTCTTCTTCAGGCAGAAATTCTTTGATAGGTGGCTGTTCAGGGTACTCCACCTCGTGGGTATTTTCTATGTTGTCTCTTTAAGCATTCTGGGCAAGTATTGCCCGTTAACTCTACTCGAAAATCAACTAAGGTTAAGACATGAAGCATATTCAGTATATTCTGGTTCGTTCATAGTCCATTATTTAGAGAGATTGGTTTATCCTGATGTTAATCCTTTGGTAATACAGATACCAACAGTTTTTATTGCCATATTTACGATAGTGATGTTTATAGTTAAGCCGCCGAAGAAAATAAAAAGCATAATGGGAAAAAAGTAGCCTGTCCCCTTTTTTATGGAGGGAGTTATGATTTTGGAAAAGATGAGTCTTAAGGGGAAAGCAGGGATAGTGGTTGGTGCAAGCCGCGGTCTGGGGAAAGGTATTGCTATTGGTCTTGCTCAGGCTGGGGCAGACCTTGCTGTGACCAGCAGAGAACTGAAAATAATTGAGAAAGTAGCTGAGGAAATCAAAAGTTGGGGAGGGAAAATGCTTCCCCTGCAGGTTGATGTGGCGAGAAAAGAAGATATTGATATAATGGTAGAGAAAACTCTGGAAAAATTTGGGAAAATAGATTTTCTGTTCAATAATGCCGGAAGGATTACCAGAGTGCCAGCTGAAAATTTTTCAGAAGAAGATTGGGACGAGGAGATGAATGTTAATTTGAAAGGGACTTTCTTGTGTTGCCAGGCGGTGGGGAGAGTAATGATTAAACAGAAGAGAGGGAAAATTGTAAACATTTCTTCCATAGCCAGCTTTATAGGGGGAAAGAATATTTCTGCCTATGTAGCAAGCAAGGGAGGGGTTTCTCAGCTGACCAAGTCGCTCGCCAGTGACTGGGCGAAATATAACATTAGGGTTAATGCTATTGGACCGGGCTATTTTGAGACTGATTTGACTGAGCCTTTGCGGAAGGACCCCAAAAGATTTTCGGCAATAAATGCAAGAATTCCTTTAGGTAGATGGGGTAAGCCTGAGGATCTGGCGGGAATAGCTGTCTTTCTTGCTTCCGATGCTTCGGATTACATAACCGGCCAGACAATCTTTGTGGATGGAGGATGGCTTGCGGTTTAAGGAGGTAAATTCTACGAAAAAAATTTTGAATATCGTTTTAGTGATGTTTCTTGTTTTCCTTGTAGGGTGCGCAGTCCATCCGGTTACAGGGAAGAAAGAAATCAGGCTGCTTTCTACGAGTCAGGAAGTAGCTCTGGGGAAACAGGCGGCTCAACAGGTAGTAAATGAGTTTGGCATTTACGATGACCCGGAACTAGACAAATATATAAATGAGGTGGGGCAGAAACTGGTTGATGTTTCTGAGAGGAAAGAGATAACCTACTCTTTCACCGTGCTTAATACTCCCATGGTGAACGCATTTGCTGCTCCTGGAGGCTTCATTTTTGTCACCAGGGGAATCCTTAAGGAACTGGATGACGAGGCTCAGCTGGCGGGGGTTATGGCGCACGAGATCGGACATGTCGTGTATCGCCACGGAGCGAAACAGTTCGAGAAAGCATTTGGTTACCAGGCGATTCTCCTCGTAGGAGAAATACTCACCAAGAAAGACTTGAGTCAGCTCCAGCAATATACAAATTTCTTTGTTTCCCTTATGCTTCTGGGATACAGCCGGAAGAACGAGCTGGAGTCAGATAATTCAGCAATCCGTTATTCCCTTGCTGGCGGATACGACCCAAGGGGAATAGCTGACTTTTTCGAGAAACTTAAAGCTATGGAAAAAAAACCTCCAAGTAAATTTGAAACTCTCTTTCGTTCCCATCCACCTACAGGTGATAGAATCGAGAGGGTCGAGCTCTACCTGGAACAGGTTGAGTTCGAGGGTGCTGAACTGGTAAGGAATGAGGAAAAGTTCAAAAAGTTTACGCAAAATCTGCCTGCCGAGGAATCTCCCAAGTAATCAAGAGCCCTTCCTTAAATGGTTGAAAAAGATGGGGAAATATGTTAAAATCCTATGAATAATTTACGGAAAGGAGACTTCTATGGACATCCTTGTCAATCTGGAAAAGTTAAATAGCCACGTGAGGAAAGTTTTGGTGCCTTTTAGCCAGGCAATGATTGCCTTGCACGGGGATAACCTCAAATCTATCTCCCTTTATGGTAGCGCAGTGGGCGAAGATTTTATTCCTAAAAAATCGAACGTTAATCTCCTTTTGGTAATGGAAAGAATAGACCCTCCTGACCTGAAGATGAGCTTGAAACTTATTAACCAGGGGAGGAAGAAAGGGATTGTCCCTCTTCTTCTTACTGTTGAGCATATGAAGTCCTCTACGGACACATTTCCTATAGAGTTTCTGGAGATGAAGGATAATTATATCCTCATTTATGGAAAAGACATATTGGGCAAACTGGAAGTAAAGGGCCGAAATGTCAGGCTACAATGCGAACAGCAACTGAAGGGAGGATTGATCAGGCTATATCAGGTCTACTTAGAGATAGGGATGAAGAAGAAAAGGATTCGCTCTCTTTTAATCAATTCCCTTACTTCTTTTATTCCTATTTTCCGAAGCCTGTTGCGACTGAAGGGAAAGGCCTTGCCCGTTAAGAAAAGAGATATTATCAGTGATTTGGAAAAAGAGTTCACTGTTAATGGTGGCCTCTTCTTAAAAGTTCTCGAGATGAAAGAGGGTAAAAAGGTAAAAGATAACTTAGAAAAACTTTTCGGTGACTACTTAGAAGAGGTTGAGAAGTTGTGCATAATCTGTGACAGGATGGAAGTTTAATGAGAAAAATTAGGATACTGCCGGTAGTCTTAATCGCACTATTTCTTTTACAGGTTCCTTCTTTGGGGAAGGAGGCTTCTTTTCCCAAGCCGGTGGGATACGTTAATGACTTTGCTCACCTTCTTTCATCCAGCAATGTAACCCGGTTGACAGGTCTTGTTACTGAACTGGAAAGAAAGACGACTTCTGAAATTGCCATAGTGACCCTGGAGAGTATACCGGAAGGAGATATAGAAAGTTATGCAGTAGACCTCTTTGAGGCGTGGGGGATTGGGAAGAAGGGTGAGGATAATGGGCTGTTAATTCTCGTTAGTGTTGGTGAGCGACTGATTAGAATAGAAGTGGGTTATGGCTTAGAGGGTATCATTACTGATGGCATGGCTGGAGAGGTTATTCGTCAGAAGATTGCTCCCAGTTTTGGAAAAGGGGAGTTTGGCGAAGGAATTTTTAATGGTACGGCTACTCTTGCCAATTTAATTGCCCGGGAAAAGGGAGTGGAGTTATCTGCCCTGAGTTCTCTCCCTCAAGAGAATTATGAGGTGGCTGTTCAAGGACAGTCCCGGCGCAGGAAAGCTCTGGTGAATCTGTTATACTTCTTCTTGATTCTCTTCTTCTTGGGAGGC
>DATKVN010000019.1 GCA_035530055.1 bacterium
AATTTGCATCCAATTTCCTTGGAGAAATAGACAGGAACCTTACCAATCGCCCCGTTTCCTACCAACGAATTATCGATGTTCCCTTTCACCTTCTCTCTTCGATTTTTCCTCTCATCATATCAGTTCTTTTAGTGCTCTCTACCTGACGGTTAATAAAAGCCCATATCAATAAAAATGCAATTATAGTTCCCAAAACGGAAATACCAAAGAAAAACAGATTCAATTTCTTCTGCTTCTTCTTCCTCATCCCCTGTTCCAGCCACTCCTCTTCAGTCAATGGTCTTTCGGGTTTCATCTCTTCTTCTTTAAACTCGTAATTACAGAATCGGCAGATCTTCGCTCCAGCTTTGACAAACTCTGCACATTGTGGGCACTTCTTCGATTTCTCAAAAACTCTCGATTCCGGAGAAAGTAGTGCCCCGACAATAAAGGCAATAAGAGGACTGGCAAAAAGACTTAACAAAAAGCCGAGAACGCTATTTAGCCCCTTCTGTTTATAATAATAACCAATCAGAACTGCCAAGCCAACCCAGACAACAAACCACATAGTTTCCCTCCAGAATCATACTTTTCTAACCGGAATTAAGATGATTTATCAATTCACCCTTCTACTATTATTTTATGTCGCAGTTTCTTTTTTTCAGACCTTAACCGCTTCTCTTTGAGGATTCGCTCCTTTGTCGAAACTGATATTTTAGTGGGAATTCTTCGTTTCTTTTTCCTTTTTAACCGTTCCAATCTCTCGTTAAGTCTTTTCAGAGCAAGCTGTCGATTTCTCGCCTGGGAACGAGACTCAGTGGCAATTGCTGTTATCCCTGTGGGAATATGGCGGATTCGAACCGCTGTTTCCTTCTTATTCTTCCTTTGACCGCCTGGTCCCCTGCTCCTATAATATTCTATCCTGATGTCTCGAATTTTGTGTCTCATACCTGTTCCTACAGTGAATTGTAGTCCACCATTCCTCTACTCACCTATAATCTTGATTAGAACTCTTTTTCTTCTTTGACCGTCAAATTCCCCATAAAAAATCTGTTCCCATGGTCCAAAATCTAATTTCCCCTTGGTTATGGCAACCACTACCTCCCTGCCCATAATAGTCCGTTTCAAATGAGCATCTCCATTATCTTCTCCGGCCAAATTGTGCTTATACTTTTCTTTTCCATAGGGAGCAAATTTTTCCAGCCATTCACTGAAATCCTGATGTAAACCACTTTCATCATCATTAATAAATACGCTTGCCGTAATGTGCATGGCATTGACAAGGCAAAGACCTTCTTTCACCCCGCTTTTTCTCACAGCTTCTTCAACCTGCGGAGTTATGTTTATGAATTCGCGCCTATTTTTTGTATTAAACCAAAGGTGTTCCGTATAAGATTTCATAAGAGTTATACCTCCCATTTTGTCCCGAGTCATCGGGACCTACAAATGTCTGGAGTGTGAAACGAAAGTTTCACCCTGGTCAAGCTTTCGCTTGACACTCCAGCAAATGGTTATAGGCACAGATTTCCCGATTGAAAATCGGGATGCAAACTATTTTTGCGACACCCTAAAACAGTTGTTTACCTATTCCTCGATACTTATTGCGTCAACGGGACAGCTTTCGGCAGCTTCCTTACAGGATTCTTTTGCTCCTTCAGGAACTTCGTTCACAATGACCTTGGCTGTATCATCATCGAGCACAAACACTTCCGGACAAGTATCAGTGCAGACTCCACAGCCAGTACACAATTCCTTGTCAACAGTTGCTTTCATTTCCACCCTCCTTTAATGAGCTCACAACCCCACACCCAGTTTGCTGAGTGTGTGGGTTGTATGAGCGAATTAAACCCAGCCCTAATTTTACTAATAAGGCTTGATATCGAACATAAAGGATGTTGTTAAACAAAAGCCTGTTTATTCCGATCTTAGGCATTGTAGTAAAATTAGGGCTGGGTCAAATTCAACCAACAGACTTATGTTCACTACGCTCCATAAGTCTGGGTTTCATTTGACCTAAAACTTATAATCTATGGAAACTCTCCCTGCGTTCTGGGTCACATTAGGCTTTAATTCATAGTCTTTCAATTTCCACTTATATTCCGTCGCCAAAGCTAATTTGCGGGTGATAATCTCTTTCTCAAACTGAATGCCCAGGGAATAATTAGTCTTATCCCTTTCTCTTCCGATAGTATAATCGTAAAAGCTCACCCCGAATTTTAGCTGGGCCTTCCAATTATTTTTCCGGGAATATTGGGCTTGCATTTCCACTGAGTCTTTGTCATAACTTGAAATATTACTTTGGGAATAGTCTGTTTCCCGGTGGAGATAACTGAAGATAAGAGATAACCTGTTGATATTGTCTTTTAATAATAGATACCTCCACCGATTTTCTATTTCATACCAGTGGTAATCATAATCAGCAGTTGTATAATTCTTATCATAATCAGTATATTTTAGAACCGTATACATCCTTTCCCGGACAGGATGTTCTGTTTTCAGCCACCACCTGCGGTATTTAAAATAGTAGTCGCCTTCCTGTTCTTCCTCTATATCTTCGTCTTCATCCGTATATTTCTTTCCTTCTTCTATCGTCCCTGCCAATTCTGATAAGAAGCTAAATTTAGGCCTTACTTTTACGCCCAGGCCGTAGATAAATTGATTTGTATCCGACTGAGAGTTAAAATCTGTCTGACGGAAATTGAGAAGCGCGAGAAATTGAAGCCTCCTATCGTAGAAATATTTCTTGCCTTCCACTCTTTCGGAGAACTCCCTCCTGTCTTTCCCTTCGCTCAGGAAGTAGTCATAGTTTTTATACCCCAGCTCTCCCGAGAGACTCCATAAATCTTCAATCCTGTAAGTAGACTTTAACTTTAACAGCCACTGACTGTTGGTATATATATCTTTTTCTTTGTATCTCTTCTCCCGCCAGCCTAAGTCTAAGTCCAATTTCAGGCTGGAATCCTTTTTGGTAAAGAGAGAGTAATCCCAGTAGCTTTTGATCGATATCGTATTATTATTTAAATCTCTCCTGTCTTCATATTTCTTAGTATAGGAATTGTAGACAAGCTTCAGATTGAGCGGTTTTCTAATTGGGTAGTCATATCTCAAATAATATTTGGCGTAATCGTAGGCTAGGGTCTTTTCTGCTTCAATGGCTTCTTTTGTGCTTCTGTTTCCCGCTTCAAAGAACCCGCTCAGAGTAGGCTCAAAAGCGTATGCCAAACGGGAAAAGAGCATTACAGCCGAAATTATGGCTAATTTTGGAATACTTGAAATTTATGTCCCCTTTTTTCCAACCGGAACTTGAGCGATGAAAACATTTTTTCAGAACTTTTTAAAGTATCAGAACAAGTCCAAAATAGTTGCCTTTACAATCGTCGCTCTTGAGCACTTCTATCTTGTAGCCATTGTTTCTGGCAGTCTGGTAAACATCTATCCCGGACGCTTCCATTGAAGGCCTTGCTTCATATGGTTTCTTGCAGGTTTTATTAACGTTACACGTATTACATAGATCGCATGGCCCTGCCCCCATGCCATAGGCTTTATAATAGCCTGAAAGAAATGCTTTCCTTTCTAACTTGGCCACTATTCCCCTGATATCCGTATAGTCATCACCATGGATTAAAATTGCCTTCCTGAATTGTTTCAGTACTTCCCTGGTTTTCTCCGGCGTGGGCGAATACGGAGGGCAGGTAAGACATTCTCCGTAACCGTCGCATCCGTACTGGCACTTCAGCCTTACCCAGGGAGCAGTGACAACAGTGTCAACGGAGATTACTTTGGCATTAACCGCTCCCGATTTTTTGGCAAATTTACATAAAGACTGAAGATCTTTCTCCATGCTCTCCACCAGAAAGTAATTTAAGATTAACAGGCAAATCTCTCTCGACCACTGAAGGTCTATTTAGAATGAATATTCAAATATGTATATTAGTGTTTTTTTGACCAAAAAGTCAAGAAAAATGTAGTAATCAGTTGGGAAATATTCTCTTAGATGTTTGGGAAGGAAAAACTCATCCGGAAGAGGTGGGCCTAAACAACTTCCTCCAGTGGAAGGACGAATACCTTTAGGCCCTCTTTCTTGTAGATAGATTTCAGCTCTTTCATTCTGTTTAATACTTCATCTTTCTTTTCTTCTTCGACAGCAATAAATAGTCCGTGATTCACCTCCGGCCAGACGTGAGTATCCAGGTGGGGAACGGAATGGGTACCAGCGCCATGGATGGAAGGTAGTTTAGTGTAGGCTTTGACCTTTGCTTTTTCTAATTCTTCCATCACTTTGCTTTCAATTACAACATTATAGACGAGAAAGATGAGTTTCATCGCCTGCTCCTTGCATTCTTTCTTCTGGCGATGCGAGTTTCAAAAATAGAATAGAGCACCGGGATGAACACCAACGTAAAAAATGTTGCCACGATAAGTCCTCCCACTACGGCTCTGGCTAAGGGAAAACGGAGTTCAGCGCCCTCACCGATTCCTAAAGCCATAGGGCTCATTGCCAGAATAGTAGTTAAAGCAGTCATCAAAACAGGGCGAATTCTAGTCCTTCCTCCTTGAATTATGGCCTGTCTGAGCTCCAGTCCCCGTGCCCTGAGGAGATTGATATAATCCACAAGCACGATGCCATTATTGACCGCGATGCCTGAAAGCATGATTACCCCAATAAAGGCAATAATGTTGAAGGTGGTATGGGAGAAGAAAAGAAGCCAGACCACCCCGATGATTGCAAGAGGAAAAGTGAACATAACGATAAAAGGGTCAAGCAAAGATTCGAACTGGCTGGCCATAACCATGTATACCAGGAAAATAGCTCCCAGAAGTGCTATTCCCAACCACATAAAAGATTCTCTCTGTTCCTTTGCTTCGCCTGCCATTACTATGGAAAAGTCCCGGGGAACCACAATGTTTTTCAACTTCCCGCTAATATCCCTGACGACAGCTCCCAGGTCTCTTCCCTCATAATCTGCACTCACGGTTATCAGCCGCTCTTGCATTTTCCTATTTATTGTTACGGGTCCCTTTGCCGGTCTCATTTCGACAAGAGTGCCCAAGGGAATCCTCTTACCCTGAGAAGTAAAGATTGGTATATTCTTAATATCTTCTATATCTTTTCTGTCGCTCTCCTTAAGTCTTACCAGAATCGGGTACTCTTCCCCTCTCTCGCGAAATTGAGTTGCCACTTCGCCGTAGATACTGGACTGTATGGTATTAGCGATAGAGGAAACGTTCAGTCCAAGAGCTGAGGCGCGTTTTCGGTCTACGTATATCTGGAATTCCGGCTTTGCTTCCTCAAAGTCAGTCTCCACATCGACTGCGCCAGGCGCGCCTTGCACAATTTCCTTGACCTGCTGGGAAAGCTCTTTAGCCTTTGCGAAATCGTATCCATATATTTCTATAGAAATCGGGCTACCTGCCAAGCCCATCATCATCCTCCCGCCGCGGCCCCCGCCAAGATTCATCCTTACCCCGGGAATATTCTTTAGTTTCTCTCTCAGCATAGCCATAATTTCCCACTGTGACCTCTTTCTCTCTTTCAAATCAACCAGCTCCAGAGCAACCTGGGCAGTATGAGCGCCAGCGCGTCCACCGCCGAAGCCCATACCCGTTCCGATTCTGGAACGAACGTACTCTAATTCAGGAGTATTCGACTGTACTATCTTCTCCACTTTATTGACCACCTCTTCCGTAGCTTCCAGCCGCGAACCAACGGGAAGCTCCAGATTTATTTCTATTCTTCCCTGGTCAAGTTTGGGCATAAATTCTGTCCCCACAAGGTGCAGAGGCCACACAAGCGTAAGACTGATAAGAAAAAGCCCTCCCACAGCCATTATCGTCAACTTTCTATGATCCAGACACCAGTTCAGGAGTTTCTCGTATCTATTTTGCAGCCGGTCGAACCAGTTACCGACTAGACGGTAAATCTTAGACGTCATTTTTCCAGATGGATTATCGGCCCTGACGACAATAAGTCTGGAGGCAAGAAGCGGAATTAGAGTCATGGCGACAAATAATGAGACTGTGAGGGAAAGAGTAACGGTAAGAGCTTGCTCTCTGAACAACACGCCGGCAATCCCGGGAACGAAAAATATGGGAAGAAATACAGCAATTGTGGTGAGTGTGGATGCTACAATAGGCATAGCGACTTCCCTGGTTCCCCATATGGCACCCTCTTTTGCTGGCTCTCCTTCTTGCCGGTGCCGGAAGATGTTCTCCAGAACAACAATAGAATTATCCACGAGAAGTCCCACTGCTAAGGCCAACCCTCCCAGAGACATCATATTGAGCGTCAACCCGGCGAAATCGAGAGCAACAAAACAGGCAACTATGGAAAAGGGAATAGAAAGAGCGATGATAATAGTGGTCCTCAAAGAACGGAGGAAAAAGAGCAATACAAGCACTGCAAGAATCCCCCCCTGAACGGCAACATTTGACAAATTTATTATTGACTTCTTGATAAACTCAGACTGGTCCATAATTATTTCAATGCGCACTCCTCCGGGAAGCTCTCTATTCAAGCGACTTATCTCTTCTTTTACCCTAGCGGCAGTCTCCACTGTATTAGCCTGGGTGCGCTTCTGGATAAGAACCAGTACGGAAGGCTTGCCGTTCAGCCTCATTTCTCTCTCTCTTTCCTTGAAACTGTCCTCAACCACAGCCACGTCACGGAGATAGATAGGCGTGGTTTCTCTTGTAGCCACAACAATATTTTCAATTTCGTCGACCGAACGAAACTCACCTAACGTCCTTATGAGATATTCGGTACGTTCCTCTTTTATGTCCCCACCGGGCAGATTAAGGTTTTCGTCCCTGACAGCGCCTACCACCTTTTCAATGGAAAGCCCAAAGGCCTCCATTCGCCTGCGGTCAAGCCGAACCTGAATCTCCCTTTCCAGCCCGCCGTGCGTGTCAGCCACGGCCACGCCATCTATCCTTTCCAGTCTGGGCTCGACTTTATCCTCGGCAATCTCCCTCATCTGATCAGAGCTCAAATCTCCCGAAAGTCCAACAAAGAGAATGGGCATCATCGACGGGTCAAATTTGAATATTATGGGCTCCTCTGCGTCCTCGGGAAGCTGGTGTTTAACAAGGCTTACCCTTTCCCTTATGTCAGAGACAGCCACGTCCATGTCTGTGCCCCATTCAAAATCTATGATTGTTGTGCCAACTCCCTCGCGGCAGGTAGAGCGTATTTCCTTTACACGGTTTATTGTGGCCACAGATTCCTCTACGGGACGGACAATCAACGTCTCAATATCCTCCGGGCCGACCCCGCTATAGTTAACTATGACCGCTGCTGTGGGAAAGGTGATATCGGGCAAAAGTTCGGGTTTTAATCTTAGAAGTGAAACTATTCCTAAGACACCAATAGCGATGAACACCATCGTATATGTTACGGCTCTTTTGATTGCTGATTCGAAAAGGCTCATTGCTCCACAACCTCCACTCTATCCCCATCTTTAAGGTAGTGTTGGCCGGTAACGACCATTTTCTCACCAAAATTGAGTCCAGATTTTACTTCCACCAGTCCCTGTTGAGATATGCCTGTTTCTACCACTTTTTTCATAGCGCTTCCGCCTGCAACAACAAAGACGAACGAACTCCCTGAATTGGGTTCCTCCAATATCGCATCCTTCGGTACTACCACAGCCCCTTTTGAGGAAACTACAACAATGTCTATCTCAGCAAACATTCCTGGCTTCAAGCTGTGATGAGGATTGGGAAGAGTAATTTCGGCGTAGGCGCTACGGGTGATGGGGTCGACAACAGGGCTAAGGCGCGTTAGTTTTCCATTAAAGGTTCTATCAGGATAAGCGTCAACTCTAACCCTTGCTTGTTTTCCTTTAGAAACCTTCACCATATCTTTTTCCGGAATACTGAATTCCACTTTAACCCGGTCCATCCTGGCAATTAGCGCTACCGGGGTTTCCAGCCCGATCGTACTTCCTTTGTCAAGGTAAAGACGCCCCACGGTTCCGCTCAAAGGCGATTTCACTTTTGCTTCCTCAAACTCCATGCCAGTGACTGCCCGGTCAACTAAAGCTATGACCTGGTCCTTTTTTACCCAGCTTCCTTCCTCTACTAGATACCGAGAAAGCCTGCCCGTGGCTTCAGAATAGACGGTCACCTGGTCCTCTCCCTTGATGTCTCCGACAAAAGAGAGAATCAGTTCTAAATCTCCCGACTTCACTTCCTGGATAGCTACTGGGACAAGGCCTTCACCAACATCCCTCATCTTTTTATCTACGTTTTCTTTCCTTGTGATTACTCGATAGCCTATTCCAATGATAAGAACAATGATTACTATCCAGATAACTTTTCTTCCCATCTAATCCTCCCTAATATTCCGCTATTTTTGATTAATCTCTTCCAGACTAAAATCACCTGCCCATTGCTTTTTCAAGTTTTGCCTTTGCTATTTGATAATTTGCCAGAGCCTGCAAGTAAGCTGTTTTGGCCTCTGTCATTGCCAGCTGACTATCCATGAATTCTAAGTTAGTTATCAGTCCGCCAGTATACCTTTTTTCAGCAATGCGCATCGCCTCTTCAGCCTGGCCCACATTTTCCCGCTGAGAAATAATTGTCTCTTCTTCCTGGCGAAGATTAAGGTATATTTCTCTTACCTCAAGTTCAATCTCTTCATTTTTGCCTTCTAAGTTATACTTCACCTCTTTGAATTGCGATCGGGACTGAAGTACTTTTCCCTTTGTGGAAAACCCGCTGAAAATCGGAAACTGCAGAACTACCATGGCATTCCATTCCTTCCCCCACTCATCTTTCCAGTGGTAAGGCTTCTGAAACTGATAGTTATAAATGGTTGAAAGGAGTGGCTTATTGGAGGCACTCGCCAAGCGGACCTGGGCGAGAGCGATGTTTTCCTGTTCTTTTAAGGAGATTATTTCCGGTCTATTTCTTAGAGCCTCCTCTATGGCCAGGGAAAGCTCTATCTCCGTTGCTTCGTATTTGAGTTCCCCTTGAGGTCTCACTTCTGTCCGGGAAGGAAATCCAAGCAATGACTTGAAGCGGTTTTCAGCCAGGGTCAGACTGTTCCTTGACCTGATCAATTGAGGTTTAAGGTTGGCAAGCTCAACTCTGGCTCGCAGGAGGTCAAATTTAGAAGCTAACCCATTCTCATAACGCTCCTCTACCTGCAGGAGATGTCTCTCCATCTGAGCATAGGATTCCTGGGAAAGGTTCAGGAGTTCTCCGGCCAGGATGAGATTATAAAAAGACTCGGTTACCTGGAATTTAAGAAGATTCTTTTCTTTTCTATAATCTTCCTCGCTTATCCTCTGATTTGAACTGGCCTGTCTGTAGCTATTCTTGATTCTTCCCCAGGTGAAGATAGGCTGTTCAATCGTTGCCGTAGCAGTATACGTATCCTGGCCCCTAACGACAACGTCATTTCCTCCCCCGATTGATATTTTCTGCCCCTCACCCAGCCGAAGATAGTTGCCCCCAAGAGAAAGTGTAGGCAAGAATCCAGCTCTGGCCACAATCAATTCTCCCTTAGCTACTCCCAGTCTCTCTTTTGCCGCCAGGATCTTTTTATTTCCCTCCAGAGCAATTTCTATACTTTTCTCCAAGGTCAGTTCCTTTATCTCCTCAGCCCAGGAAGGCAAGGATGAGAGGCAGGCGAGAAGAATAATGACGCTTGAAATTACTTTAACCCGGACGTGAATCATTTGCTAATCCCCTTAAGAAAAATGTCCATTACCATAAGCTTGTATCTATCCGGAGGATTTTTCTCATCCTTAACTAACCAGTCGAAGATCACTGACCTAATTATCCCCATAAAGGAGGCTGCTGCCAGGGTTGGCTCAACTTTCCTGAATTCCCCGGACTTTATCCCCTCTTGAACTATCGAGGCTATTCCTTCCATCGTCTTTCTGTGCTCTTTTATAATATAAGAACGAACTTCCCTCAAAGTAGTGGCGTATAGCTTTTGGGACTCGGAATGTACAATTCGCATGAACTCTCTATTTTCTCCAACGTATTCAAACATTTTGGAGACGACTGCTTCCAATCTTTCCCCATTGGAGAGTTGGCTATTCATTATCTCTTTAAGCAATTTTCTTTGTCCCTCTAGTCCCTCTTTGATGAGGCTCAAGAAGACCTCCTCTTTTCTCTTGAAATAGAAATAGAGGCTAGCCTTTCCAAAGCCAGCTTCTAAAGCAATATCCTTCACAGTAGTTGCTTCATATCCTTTACGGGAAAAGACTCTTTTGGCTGCGGATAGAATCCCTTCTATTTTGGCCTCTTTTTCTTTCTCTTTCCTTTCCTCTCTTTTCATTCCGCCCTCCGGGAATGGACTGTTCGGTCGATAACCCGACCTGTTGGTTTAATATTATACCACTTCTCGGTATTTGTCAAGTACATTTTAAAAAGAAAAAAGTGACAGGTACTTTTTTAGGTAGGACTTACAGATGGGTTAAGAGAGGATGATTTACTGCTTTTCCTTGCGTGAGTATTCGTCCATGATTTTTTTCTCTTCTGCCGTTAAACTATCAACACCATGTAGCAGAATCTTGTCAAGAATTTGATTAATTCTCTCTTCAATTTTGTAAGATTTAGTTTCGTATTTTTTCTTTCTTTTTAAACTGATTTTTGGCAGCCGTAAGAATGTAAATAGTCTTTCTGGATGAAAACGATATTTCCAGAGGGGAAACTTTAAATATACATAACCTACTAATAAACCGCCAAGATGACCAAAATGGGCAATGTTAGACCTCCCCCTTGAAATCCCAGCCAACAAGGCAACAGCTCCAATCAGAATAACAAAATGTTTTGCTTTGATAGGAAAGAGGAAGTATAGATAAATTATAGAATCGGGATATAGCATTGCAAATGCGACGAGAATTCCGTAGATTGCCCCTGAAGCTCCTACAACTGGGATTCTGGAATTTAGTGAAGTGATGAAGATAAAAAAGCCAGCTCCTAAACCACAGGTAAAATAGTACTTAAGGAAGGATTTAGTTCCCCATTCTCTCTCTATCGGTTTTCCAAACATCCACAGGACAAATAGATTTATTAACAGGTGGAATAGTCCCCCGTGAAGAAACATGTGGGTGATTATTTGCCAGAGCCATAAACTCTTCACCACCCGGTAAGGGACTAAACCAAAAATGTACAGAAAATTTCTTCCTACAAACATCTGAATTATGTATACAGAAACATTGGCGATTATTAGCCATTTTATCGCCCTGCCCCATCGACGGGAGAATAAAGGTTGTTGATAATATCTGTAAGCCATTTTGGTTCAAAAGATTAACGATTTTTAAGCTCTTCTATATAACGCTCGAAGTTCGATTTCATCTCTTTGAGAGAATCACCGCCAAACTTCTCTCTCATTGCCCGGACTATCTCTAAAGCGACTACTGCCTCTCCAATTACGCTGGCTGAAGGAACAGCGCAGATATCGGCTCTGACGACCTCAGCGGCAACCTCTTTCTTTGTAATCATATCTACCGACTTGAGGGGTTTCTTCAATGAAGAGAGTGGCTTCATTGCTACCCGGGTGATAATATTTTCTCCATTACTTATTCCGCCCTCAATTCCACCAGAATTATTAGTCTTTCGGTAGTAACCCTTACCTGCTTCATAGAAAATCTCATCGTGTACCTTAGAGCCAGGTTTTCTGGCAATGACAAATCCTTCACCAATTTCCACTCCCTTCACTGCGGGAATGGACATCAATGCCTGAGCCAGCCTGCCATCAAGCCTTAAATCCCACTGCGTATGGCTCCCCAGCCCTAGTGGAGGATTAATAACTAACACGGTGAACACTCCCCCCAGGGTATCTCCTGATTTCTCTGCTTTTTTAATTGCTTCTACCATCTTTTTTTCCGCGCCCTTATCCGGACAGCGAACTGGAGATGACTCACTCGCTTTTTCTATCTGTTCTGGACTTAATTTTGAAATTCCGGCCTGGATACCACCAATCTCTTCAGTCATACTCACCACTTTGATGGCGAACTCGGCCAGGAGCCTTTTGCACACAGCTCCCACTGCTACTCTGGCAGCAGTTTCCCGAGCAGAGGCCCTTTCCAGGATATCCCTTAAATCCTCACGGCCATACTTCAGGGCACCAGCCAGGTCGGCATGACCTGGTCGGGGACGAACCATCCTCCCTTCCATCTTTTTATCTGAGGCATAAATAGACATCAATTTTTTCCAGTTTTCCCAGTCTTTGTTAATTATGGTCATAGTAATGGGGCTACCGATAGTTTCTCCCCAGCGTAAGCCAGAAGTAACTTCCACTCTATCTTTCTCAATCTTTTGCATTCTCTCGCCCCGGCCGAAGCCTCTCTGTCGCCGGGCAAGTTCTTTATTAATCTCTTCCTCTCTCAATTTTAATCCTGAAGGTATCCCTTCAAGTATCGCATGCAAACATTTCCCATGAGACTCACCAGAGGTAACATAACGGAACATAAGCGCCCTCCATTGAAAGTTTTTATCTATTCCCTTTCTTTCTTAAAGAATTCGAGCTCCCATAAGTCTTTTTCTTGATCATATTTTAAGATATAAATGTGTTTATCCTTGTCTCTTACTTTGAAATAGAGACAACCCGGGCTATACCATTGATCGATTATTTCCTTGATGAGAAATTCTCTGTTGTTAATGGTAAAACTGATAGGTCTTTGGTTAGCTTTATAATCAGAATAACATTTTACTTTTAGCATTGCCCTAAAAGCTCTTCAAGAATTTTATTTCTCATTACTTCTATAGGTGCCTTCTGACCTGTCCAGATTTCAAATGAGGCTGCTCCCTGATGTATCAACATTCCTATTCCGCCCAGAGCTTTTAATCCTCTTTTTTTTGCTGCTTCAATTAATGGAGTTTCTCTATTATAAACCACATCATAAATAAAAAGGTCTTTATGGAGATACTCAGGGTCAACCACACAGGGATCTCCTTTCTTCATGCCCATTGACGTGGCATTGACGAGAAGGGTGCTTCCCAAGAGGGTTTTTGCAAATTCCTTATCATCGGGAAAGAGGGCATAGACTGGACAATCGGGAATGTTTTCTCGAAGTCTCCCTACCAGAGTTTCTGCCCTTTCCACTATCTTATCAGTAATAACCAGTCTCTCCACTCCCCTCTCAGCCAATTTTACAGCTACTGCCTTTCCTGCCCCTCCTGCACCGATCAGAAAAACCTTCTGACCTTCGAGTTTTACTTTGCCATCGGTGAGTAAAGATGTGATGAAACCCTGACCATCCGTATTATAACCTATAAGTTTTCCCTCTCGATTATGAATCGTGTTTACAGCACCAATTAATTTAGCTTCGGGCGTGATTTCATCCAGGTATTTCATAACTTCTTCTTTATAGGGGATGGTTACATTTGCCCCCGCGACATTTGATGCCCTTAAACCCGTTACTGCTTCCTTCAAATGAGAGGGCTTTACCGAAAAGAGGAGATATACAAAATCGAGCCCCAGGGATTGGAAAGCAGCATTGTGCATAAGTGGGCTTCTCGAATGCTCTACCGGATAGCCAATCAATTTCACAATTTTCGTAGAACCAGATGGTTTCATCTTTACTCACCACTAATAAGAAGATTGGAGATTCTTATGGTAGGAGAACCTAAACTTCCATAAAATTCTAAGTCATCGCCAATGGCGTCGATGGAATTCAAAAGGTCGAGAACATTGCCTGCTATGGTGACTCCGTGGACAGGAAAGGAAAACTTTCCTTTATCTATCCATAATCCACTAACTCCCACGGAAAAATCTCCCGAGACAGGGTCTGCTGTGTGCATTCCCATAGTCTCCATTACATAGAGCCCTTTATCTATACTGGCAATCAATTCCTCCCTTTTGGTCCTTCCTTTCTCCAGAAAGAAATTGGTGATCCCCACAGAGGGTAAAGCCTTAAAAGAGCTCCTGGAAGCATTGCCGGTTGAGGCAACTTTATCCTTTCTCGCAGTATAGGAATCGTAAAGGAATGTAGAAAGTATGCCATCCTTAACCAGAACTGTCCTTCTTTTCGGTATACCTTCGTCATCGAAGGGAAAGGTAGCTACTCCTCCTCTCAAGGTGCCATCATCAATAATATTGACAATCTTATTGGCAATCCTCTTTCCTCTCTTTTTTGCAAATGGAGACTTTTTCTTCTGTACAGAGTCGGCGCCAAGACCTCTGGCGATAAACCTGAGAAAACTGGAAACCACCAGCGGTTCTAAAACGATAGATGCCCTCTGAGTTTTTAGCCTCTTCGCTCCCAAAAGAGAGACAGCCCGACGGGCTGCATTTTCAGCAAGCTTCTTGAAATGGAGCTCTTCAAACTTCCTCTTCTCAGCAAAATCGGAGCCAAGCTGAATCTCTTTACTTCTCTCCCTCAGAAACATTTTAGCCTCAGCCACAGCAATCAGGCCACAAGAACAGTGGGTACCTCTATAACCTGCTTTCAGTCCTTTCGAATTGAAGATAAATATTTCCTGCTGGCTATCACTATAGGATGTCCTAAGTACTCTTTTTACCCTCTCATCGTAAGCAAGAGCCTTCTTTTCCATCTCTTTAATTTTGTCGATTTTTATTCCCACGGGAATTTTAGTCAACTCTTGGTCATATAAATCTTCATATAAAAACCTATTCGACTTTTTTTGCCTGCTGACTTGGGGCAAAGAGTTGCACTCATCGGGAGTAGCGTTTAAGGCATTATTCTTAGCCTGCTGAATTAACCTCTCAATACTCTCCCGGTCAAAACCAGTAGTATAAGCAAAACCCATCCTGTTTTTAGAAAAGATTCTTAAGCCAATTCCAGAACTATACGGGGTATTAAAATTTTCCAGTTTCTGCTCGGAAACATCAATACCGATTGCCCGAAATGTCTTTATATAAACTTCAGCTTCTTCTCCCTTCGAACGGCAAACTCGCTCGATTATCTCCTCGCCTATTTTTGAATAGTCCACATTGAATCCTTTTTACTTAAACATTAAAATATTATTTCCTTACAAATCCACCATAGAGAAAAATGATGGAAATGATTAAAAGGACCACACCTATTTTCTTACGGTGGGTTATCAATAGTTGATCGTTAAACAGATACTTTCGGCCCCAATCGTTAACCCTTATTATAATTGTTGGCCGGTAGAGATAACCCAAACTGATAATGAGAAAAAAAAGACCTATCAAGACCTCTAATAGTCTCAAATTAAACCTCCTCATTTATGTTAATTTTAACTAAAATTACCATAAAACCAATGCTTTGTCAACAGACTTATTTTAGACAGACTTATTTTAGAAGAGCCCTGGCTGGCGTTTATATCTAAAATAGAAATTAGGCTTACCCTTTAACCATTCAATATTCATCTTATCCATTTACAAAATCCCTATGCAAACCTATGGCTTATTGCAAACATTGAAATCTACTATTTTTCTATTTACTTCTGCTTTATTTGCAACGTTCCAGGTTCTCTTAGAACTCCCTTATAAGTAGAATCTAAACTGACTGCCTTGGTAAAATATCTGGCAAATTCCTTTAATTTGCCCGTTCTCTTATAGACTATTGTAAGATTATGATAGGGAACAATCCAGTCAGGGTCAATATTTAAAGAATCTTTATAGCTCTCAGTGGCTTTTGAAAATTCATTTTTATGGAAATAGGCATTGCCCAGACTGTTATAAATCGTTCTATTGTACGGTCTTAAAGGTCTTAGAGCCAAAACTTTCTTATAATGAGAAATTGCCTCATCATACAATTTTCCTTTGGCGTAAGCCATACCAAAGTAATAGTAAAAATCAGCATTGTTTTTACACTCATCTGGAAAATCTCTTAAGAGGTTTGAAAAGGTCTTTATAGCTTCATTATATGGGCCTTTTTCAGCGTAGTACTTAGCCAAGGAGAAGTATGGCTTAGAAAGATTTGGATACATCTTATATGCCGCTGCGATATGATATAATGCTTTTTCATAATCTTTTTTTCTAATGTAGTTTTCAGCCAACTGAAGGCGTGCGTCCATTGATTGGGGATAAATATTTACATTTTTTTCTAATAAAGTTACTTCATCTTTCCAGTCTCTATTCCTTGCGAAAGTTACAAAAAAATAAAAACAGGTAATGGAAACAAGAAGTAATGTCCCTATTTTCTTTAAATTCTTGTCAAAAAATAGTCTCTTAAGCAAAAATGCTACAAGCAAACAAAATCCTAGAGATGGGATATATAACCAGCGTTCCCCATAAATTACACTTAAAGGTATAATCTGCGATACAGGTAGGAGGCTTATAAAAAAATAAAAGATTGAAAAGCTGGTTTCTTTAGAAAATTTTTTCATTTTAAGGGCAAAAATTAAAATTGCAACTAAGATTAAAACTGAAAAAAATTCCATTGGAGCTGGAATATAACCTATTATCTGATGAGGATATATTAAAACCAAATTTAGGGGTAAAAAAGACACCCAGATGTATCGCAAAATAGAAGGCCCCATGTAGGACAAAACCCTTAAATGTAACTTACTACCAAATGGACTTCCATAATAAAGTTCATGCTTGCCAACAAATTTGCCTGGTAGTTCAAACCCGCGGGCTATTACGATCCATATAAGAACTATGAGAAAAAAAGGAAGGACTGAAACAAGCAGTTTTTTTCTTTCTTTTTGCTGTGAAAAGAAATAAATATACAAAACTATAATCAAAGGCAAGGAAGCCGCCATTTCTTTTGAACACAGAGCTAAAATAAACATAAAAATAGAAAGTAAATAAAACCCTTTTTTAATTTTTATATTCCTTATACTCTTTAAATACAAAAAGAATGACCCTAGAAAAAATAGACAGGCAAGTAATTCCGTCCGGTAAACCACCACATTAACTGCCTCGGTATGTATAGGATGTATTGCAAAAATCAATGCTGTAATGGACGAGATTGTTCTATTCTTGAATATATATCTAATGAGAAAATAGATTAAGATTGTATTTAATATGTGGACAAAAATATTAAAAATTCTCCAACCATATACATTTAACTTAAAGAAATGGTAATTTAAGAACAATGTTAATGTATAAAGAGGCCGGTAAGTTGTCTCACGGAAATATGACAGATATTTCGAACTGAAAAGTAACGAAAGATTATCTAATCGTTTTATATACCCGTTTTCTACAATACGTCCTGGATCGTCCCAGACGAATGGATTTTGAAAAGTATTTATAAAAGAAAAAAATGCAAGAATTCCTATTATAATCAAAATTATTTTTTCATTTTTCTCCCACCAGTTAGATATTATTGTGTTGTTTTGCTCTTTCATAAATAACTCACTTTTTGTCCGTCCACTATCAAAGACTGTAAATCAAACCGCTCTACTTATTCAAGTATCCTTACTTTCCGATGAGTTTTTTCTTTCGTAGTAACCTGTGGTACCTGATAGCAAAGCGGTGAGCTTCGTCTCGTATATGCTGGATGAGATGTAGAACAGGTGAGCTGAAGGGAAGGCGAATCGGACGGGAACGTTGAGGCAGAAATATTAACTCTTCTCCCTTAGCAAGTCCAACCACGGGAATAGTCCCCAGTCCCAGCTCATTAAGAACTCCTTTAGCCCCATTCACTTGCCCTTTCCCTCCATCAACCAGAATCAAATCTGGCAACAATCCTTTTTCTTTTATCAACCTCGTATACCTTCGGTGGATTACCTCTTTCATCATACCTACATCATCAATTCCTGTGACCATTTTTATCTTAAATTTCCTATAAGATTTATTTTCAGGCTTTCCACCGGAAAAGACGACCATAGACCCCACAGCCGAGTCTCCATAAATATCGGATATATCGAAAGCCTCTATCCTTTCCGGTAAGTTTTCCAACTCTATTGCTTTTTGAAGCTCAATTAAAATCTCACCCTTTCCAGCAGCCTTTAATTTCTGTTTCTCTACTTGTCGCAAATTAACCCTTTGGGAAATGGACTGTATTGCTCCTATCTGGTCTCGAAAGATTTTTGCCTTCTCAAAGTCGAGTTGCCTGGATGCCCCTTTCATCTCTTCTTTCAGCTTTTTCAAAAGACTCTCTCCCTTTCCCGAGAGAAACAGGACGACTTTCTCCACTATTTTCCTGTAATCTTCCTTGCTTATCCACTCCACACAAGGTGCCAGGCACTGTCCCAGATGGAAATCCAAGCAACTACTGGGGTTACCCTCTTTTCGTCGAGCCAGAAAGAAGCTCTTACTACATTTAACCAGAGGGAATATCCTCTGGATTGTCTTAAGTGTCCTCTTGAGTGAAGAGACATCGGGATAAGGACCAAAATATTTTATCCCAGGCATTCTGTGCTTCACCCTCTCCTTTTTTGAGATCCGCGCCATCACCAATTTAGGAAAATCCTCATCAATGGTCAACTTGAGGTGAGGATAAGTTTTATCATCTCTTAAGGCTATATTATATTTGGGATGGAAGTATTTTATTAACTCGTTTTCTAATATCAAAGCTTCTTTTTCGTTTCGGGTTACAATGTACTGGAGGTCTCGCACATTCGAAATTAAAGCAAAAGTTCTTGGAGAGTAAGTGCTCGGGGATTGAAAATATGCAGGAATTCTCTTTCTAATCGATTTTGCTTTGCCCACATAAATAACTCTGCCAGTAATGTCCTTCATCATATATATTCCTGGTACATCAGGTAGAGAAGCGAGTTTTCCCTCAAACTTCATTTGTCGATTCCTTTCGCGTAATTATCTTCCATACATATTTAATCTCATCACAACGCAAAAGATGCGCTACCAAAATGTAGATAATTACACAAATCAGAATAGTACCAGCCACTTGTATCAACTTGTTAATCTGGCCTAATAATCGGGAGAAATATATGCAGGCTATTCCCATAGCTGATGAGGCAACTAGAATTTTAGCAAGCGAAAGTAATACTTTCTTCCCTCCCAACCTGCCAATCCTCTTTCTTAGATAGTATAGAAGGATTAACAAATTAATAAAGGAAGCAATGGCAGTAGCGAAAGCAAGCCCGCCTACATCCAGAATACGCATTAAGATCAGATTCAGAACTATGTTTGCCACCATAGCAATGGAGGCTATTCTTACTGGCGTCCGGGTATCCTGCATGGAATAGAATGCAGATGCTACCACCTTTACTCCCGCATAGGCCACTATTCCAGTTGAATAGAATAAGAGCGCCCAGCTGGTGGCCTGGGTAGCTTGGGATGTAAATCTTCCCCTTTCAAATAGAAGAGAGATTATGGGACTTCCTAAAATAATCAGTCCCAGTGAAGCAGGAATAATAGTAAACATTATCATTCTAAGTGATAACGATAGAGTATCCTTTAGTTCTTCCATGTTGGTAGCTGCCACTGAGCGAGACATCATGGGCAAGGCAACGGTTGCTATCGCTGTCCCAAACAGAGCTAAAGGAAGTTGCATCAGGCGATTTGCATAATATAGAGCGGTAACACTTCCTTCTCTAAGTAGTGTAGCGCAAATTGTATCCACAAAGGTATTCACCTGGGATACAGATAATCCCAGAGTCGCTGGAAGCATCAACAGCCCTATTCTCTTCACTCCCGGATGATTTAAGATGGAAGTCCATCTTTTCCACAGGACATTCCAGTTCTTCAGGAGATTCTGAGGATAGTCCATCAGCTTTAGACGGGGATTACTGTAACTCCTCCCTGCTGGCAAAAGAAAACCTTTCTTTACTAAAGAGGGTACCTGAAAGAAGAACTGGGCAAACCCCCCAACCAGAACCCCCAAAACAAGTCCAATTATTGGTCGTTCCATTAATGGACATATAAACAAAATAAAGAAAATTTCAGAAATACTGAGCAGAGAGGGAGCCAGGGCAGGAATAATAAACCTGTGAAGAGAGTTCAATATTCCCAAAGCTAAAGCCGCCATACCTATTGCCATCATGAAAGGAAAAAGGATACGGGTAAGAGTAATGGTTAAGGAGAGTTTTTGCGGATCCTTAATGAAACCCGGAGCAATCACGCGGACAATTATAGGAGAAAAGATAATTCCCAGAATTGTCAAAATAGATAAGATGGCCAAAAGTAGCAGGCCCGAAATTCTTGCCAGTCTCTGTGCTTCTTCCTTAGGTTTGGTAGTTAAATATTCGGTAAACACAGGAATAAAGGATGCGGAGAGCGCCCCTTCTCCAAGAAGCCGACGGAGAAGATTGGGAATGCGATAAGCAACAAAAAAGGCGTCGGCTACCAAACCAGCACCAAAAAAATTAGCTATAAGCATGTCTCTTAGATAGCCAAGAATCCGAGATGCCAGGGTAGAAACGCTAACACCAGCAACCGACCTAGTGATTTTTCCTTCCCTCTCCAATCCCTTTCTCCTAAATAAAGATTGTTCTTGACTTTCGCTTCTCAATATGGTATTTTAGATCAACTGTCATTGCGAGAGAGCGAAGCGACCGAAGCAATCTCCCGACTGCCACGCTCCTTTCAGTCGCTCGCAGTGACATGATCATATATCAAAGCTATTACTCTCAAGCTACGAGTCAGGAGATCTCGCTAATGGTTAAACTAAAATCTGGACGACACACTCAAGCACTTAAATCACAAAGGCAGGATAAGAAAAGGCATCTCAGGAATGTCGCCGTTAAGACAAAAATCAGGACAATAGCTAAAAAAGTAGAGACGGCAGTCGTTCAGGGTAAACCCGAAGAAGCAAAAAAAATCTTTTTACAAGCTATGAAAGAGTTAGATAAGGCTGCCAGTAAGAATATCATACCTAAAAGAAGAGCCTCCAGAAAAAAGTCAAGATTAGCAAAAAAGATCAATACCTTAAAAGAAAAAAAGTAAATTAACCTGAATAAATTGATGCTCTTTTCTTACCGCATAAATCCAAAATTAGAAGTTCCAGCACAAGCTGAGCTGGTTTCTTGCCTACCTTAATTTCCCAGTCTGCCCGAAGTAAGTGATGAAAATTATTCAACAGTTCTTTGCGATTGAAATTTTGAATCCGTGATGGAAAATCCTTGTCGAAAAAAGGATGTAGGCCCACTTCCTTAATTATCCTCGCTTGTCCTACTTTCTGGTCTAGAAGCTCTTTAGCGTAAATTATTTGTCGAATCCTCTTTGCTATTCTTACTAAAATCCCTACTGGCTTTTCTCCGTCTTCTGTCAACCTTGTTAGGATTTCCAGAGAGTGTTTTAAGTTCTTCTGGGTAATCGCTCTCAAAAGGTCAAAAATAGAGTTGGACACAGAACGACCTATCAATTGCTCAACGTCATCCAGGGTAACCTTTTTTCTATCTTTAGTATAGATTAACAATTTTTCAATCTCTCCAGATAAGTCTAATAGATTATTTCCCACTTCTACAAACAGATAATGTGCCGCTTCTGGGGAGATAATTTTTCCTTCTCTGGATATTTTATTCTCAATCCAACCCGGAATCTCTGAATCGAAAAGCCTCCAGAAAATCACTGTCTCACAAAAAGAAGAAATGGTTTTATATACTCCTCTATATAACGCCTCTCTTTTAACCTTTGCACTCACCAGAACAAGACACGTAGAGGAAATAGGTTTTTTCAAGTATTTAATAATTTCTTTCAACTCACTCTCTGTGAATTTATCTATACCTTTAACCACTACTAATCTCTTTTTCGACATAAAAGGATAGGTCTCGGCAAGGGAAATGGCCTCTCTAGCAGAAGTATCTTCAGCATAGAAAAGCCCGAAGTCAAAGTCCTGTGCCCCGGGCTTGATTAGCATCTTCTTCAATAAAAGGATGGCTTCCTGTTTTAGATAATCCTCCTCCCCACAAAAAAAGTAACAATCGGCAATTTTTTTTCTGTTTAATTTTGTAATTAATTCTTTATACTTCATCATCTTTCTCGCGTTGAAAGCCTCCCAGCAACCCATCCTGTCTCTAACACCCTGAAATTTGAAAGATAGTTTACGAAGAACTTTTGGAATTTTAGCCAAAAAACAAGGACGGCTTTTTTTCTTTGAAGCAAATCACTGTTTGACGACTCCGATTCATCGGAGGAGGAGTTTTGATTTGCGCCCTGCAGAGTCCAAAGTTTTTTGGCGTTAAGAAATTCCTCAGGAATGAGGAAACTATTTTTCGAATCCCTGACCGAGCGACTCCGATAACTATCCCTTCATCCTACTTATTGACTCTGGATTTCAATCTGGCTTCCCCATCCATAGACTGTGCGTCGCACAATGTGATCGGCGAGCTCAATAACCAGTCGCTCCTGTGCTTCCTCTTCTGTTTCCACAGTTCCACCTGCCCTGGGAGTTACATAGTACCTTACATCTCCTTCAATCCCTCCAATAAGGTTCCCATCTACGCTCTCCCTCTTCTCTTCCCAGAGAACCTCTCCTGTAGCTAAATCCCGAAAAGAGAGATTGACTATGACCCAGAGCTTATACTGTTCAACCACCTCGGTGGCATCGTAAGAGAGGGGTTGTAAAACGTAAGTAACAATCTCTCCGGTTAACAGAGCACCGGCCTCCCCTTTCTTGGCAATGGATAGATGGCCATCTCTAATGAATTCTTCTATTACAGCGTCGGTAAGTTTAGACTCAATGCCGTAGTGAGCGGTTCTGTTGATAAATGTGGGCACAGCTATTGTCTTAATATGCTTGGGCAGAATTTCCACAGGCGTATAAGCACAACCAAATAATAGAAACATCCCCAACACAATGATAACGAAAATAAACTTTCTCATAAGTTTCTCCTTTTTTCTATTTTTCCACTACAATATTCACCAGTCGCTTGGGCACATAAATTATCTGTTTAATCTTTTTATTATCGATATATTTTCTAACTCTCTCATCTACTTGGGCTCTTTTCTTTATCTCTTCCTCTTCTAAATTTACCGGAACTTCTACTTTGCTTCTCACTTTACCATTCACTTCAATGACAATAAGTACCTCCTCTTTTTTGATTACTTCTTGGTCGTATCTTGGCCAAGGTTTTTTAATCACACTTCCCCGATGTCCCAGCACTTCCCATAATTCTTCACAAATATGTGGCGCAAAAGGAACTAGCAAAAGTATTAATTTTTCTACGCTTTCCCGTAAGTGGGAGCTCGTGCCTTTCTTCCTTAAGTAATCATATATTCCATTGGAGAGTTCCATAATGGCGGCAATAGCAGTATTAAAATGAAAACTTTCTATGTCTTCAGTAACTTTCTTAATAGCTGCGTGGGTAATTCTGTTTAGCTTTTTTTCTTCTTGGTCGTAAGTTTTAAGAACAGTTTCCTTGCGTTTACTTTCTATTTCTCCTACCAGATTCCGAACTCTGTTCAAGAACCTATAGCAGCCCTGAACCCCTCTATCACTCCATTCTAAATCTTTTTCCGGAGGTGAGGCAAAGAGAATGAATAACCTCGCTGTATCGGCGCCATATTTCTGAGTTATCTCATCTACGCTAACTACATTCCCCTTCGACTTTGACATCTTCGCTCCATCTTTAACTACCATTCCTTGACATAAGAGTTTTGTAAAAGGCTCATCAATACTGTACAAGCCTATATCCCTCAAGGCCTTGGTAAAGAACCGGGCATACAAAAGATGCATAATCGCATGTTCAATTCCTCCTATATATTGGTCGACCGGCATCCAGTACTTGACTTTTTTCTTATCAAAAGGTAACTTCTTGAAATGCGGGCTACAATAACGGGCAAAATACCAGGAGGAATCAACGAAGGTATCCATAGTATCGGTTTCTCTTCTTGCCGCACCACCACATTTAGGACATTTACAGTTTACGAAATCACTGCTTTTAGCCAAGGGATTCCCTCTGCCCGTAAACTCAACTTTCATTGGTAACTTTACTGGTAAATCTTTTTCCGGCACAGGCACAATTTTGCACTTATCACAGTAAATTATGGGAATAGGTGTGCCCCAATACCTCTGTCGGGAAATCAACCAGTCGCGCAATCTGTACTGAAGCGTCTTTCTTCCCCAGCCTTTCTGGGTCAGATATTGCGTAATCTTTTCCCTTCCATCTGGTGAAGAAAGACCGTCAAACTGGGCTGAATTGGCCATAATTCCTTCGCCTTCGTAAGCTTCTTGTAAATCTTCCCCTGTAGAAGATTCCTCTGGAGAAGGGACAATTACCTGTTTTATCGGAATATGATACTTTTTAGCGAACTCGAAATCTCTCTGGTCATGAGCTGGCACGGCCATTATTGCTCCTGTCCCGTACTCCATCAACACGAAATTAGCTACGTAGATGGGAATTTCATTTCCATTCAAAGGATTTATCGCGTGCCTGCCGATAAACATCCCCTCTTTTTCTTTGTTCTCCCCTGTGCGAGTGAATCTATCTTCAATTACTACCCTGTTAATAAATTCTCTTATTTTCTTCTCATATTCTGTCCCAGCAATAAATTCTAAAACTCTGGGATGTTCGGGAGCGAAAGTCATAAAAGTAGCACCGTAAAGGGTATCCGGCCGCGTGGTAAATACTGGAATCAGACTATCAGAACCCTTCAATCTGAAATTGACCAGTGTTCCCTGACTTTTGCCAATCCAGTTCTCCTGCATAATTCTAACTCTCTCTGGCCAGTCTTTTAGCTTTTTCAAATCTTCCAGAAGTTCCTCAACGTAATCGGTGATCTTAAAAAACCACTGCTCCAGACTTTTAATCTCCACAAAAGCCTCGCACCTCCAGCATTTTCCATTTACCACCTGCTCATTGGCCAGGACTGTCCCGCACTGTGGGCACCAGTTGATAGGTGCCTTCTTCCTGTAAGCGAGACCCTTCTCGTAGAACTTAAGAAATATCCACTGGTTCCAGCGATAATATTCTGGTTCAGCGGTAATTACCAACCTCTCCCAATCGTAACTCAATCCCATTTTCTTTTGCTGCTTTTTCATCATCTCAATACATCTATTCGTCCAGGAAGAAGGGTGAATCTTTTTCTCTATTGCTGCGTTCTCTGCAGGCAATCCCAAAGCATCGTAACCCATAGTGTAAAGGACGTTGAACCCTCTCATCCTCAGGAAGCGAGCCACAGTGTCTCCTATTGCATAATTACGCATGTGTCCCATATGGAGCTCTCCAGAAGGATAAGGGAACATCTCCAGAAGATAGAATTTTTTCTTTCCCGAGTCCTCAGAGATTTTAAAAGTTCCTTCCTCTTCCCATTTCTTCTGCCATTTCTTTTCAATCTTCTTGAAATTGTAAATTTTCTCCATGTTTAACTTGCACCCTCAATAAACTTACTTCTCGCCCCTGTCTTATCTACTCCTTTTTCTTCAAGTAGATAAAATACTCAATATTTCCAGCAGGACCTTTAATCGGCGAAGTAGTCAATCCTTTTACTTCTAATCCCAAATCTCGAGCTAAAAGCTTTATTTTATCGATAACTTCCTGATGAACTTTCCTGTCTTTAACCACACCGCCTCTGAGCACTTTTTCTCTCACTGCCTCAAATTGGGGCTTAATCAGGGAGACTATCTCGCCCCTTTTTCTAATTAACTCTTTAACTTTCGACAAAACTTTATCCAGAGAAATAAAAGAGACATCGATAGTAGCCAAATCGATGGGGCTTTTAATCTTTTTTCCGTTAAAGTATCTTATGTTCATTTTTTCGATGGTGACCACCCTGGGATCGTTCCGTAATTTCCAATCAAGCTGACCGTAACCCACATCCAGGGCATAAACCTTTTTCGCCCCATTCTTAAGAAGACAATCCGTAAACCCTCCCGTTGATGCGCCAACATCAAGACAGACCTTTCCTTCAACGCTCAACCCGAACTCCTTTATTGCTGCTTCCAGCTTCAATCCTCCCCGGGAAACATATTTTCGTAAAGGAGATTCCTTTACTTCTATCTCTATATCAATAGGGAACTCAGCACCTACTTTAATAACTTTCCGACCACCCACCCATACAGAGCCAGCCATTATCAATCCCTTTGCTCTATGGTGACTTGACGCCAGTCGCTTTTCCATCAAAAGCTTATCTAATCTCTCTTTTCTCTTTTTTATTTTCACAAATCTATTTGAATTCGATAATTAGGTAGCAGCAAAGCGCAAGCTTTGCTTCCTCTGTAGGGGACGGACTCTATGCCGTCCCTTCCTCGGGCGACCACGGAGTGTCGCCCCTACACTGAAGCAGAGCTTCGCTCTGCAGCTACATTATCTACTTTTCACAAATTCACCGACTCTTTCGGCAATCTTGTCAGCAGTCAGTCCATACTTCTCTCTTAACTTTTCTCTACTACCATGTTCGATAAATTTATCAGGAAGTCCAATACTTAAAATACGCACATTATCAGTTGCCAGTAACTCCTTGATACCCGAGCCGAAACCTCCGGAAAGGGTATTCTCCTCCACAGTAACAACTTTGTGAACTTTCTTGGTTATTTTCTTTATTAGATCTTCATCTAAAGGTTTAACGAACCTCATGTTAACCAGATTTGCCTTTATGCCTTCTGCTTCCAGTCTCTGCCGGGCCAAGAGACAAGGATGCACAGTATTCCCTATCGCCAGGATGGCTACATCATTCCCTTCTGCAAGCACCTCTGCCTTTCCCAGGGGAAGGACTTTATATTGCCTGTCCAATTTAACTCCAATGCCCTGGCCTCGAGGAAAGCGAATGGCACAGGGGAAATTCCAGGATAAGGCAGTATTAAGCATGTGCACTAATTCATTCTCATCCTTGGGAGCCATCACCACCATATTGGGAATTAATCTAAGATACGAAAGGTCGAATGTTCCCTGATGAGTTGGTCCATCTTCACCTACTATACCAGCTCTATCTATAGCAAAGACTACGGGAAGGTTCTGGAGACAAACATCATCGATTATCTGGTCAAATGCCCTCTGAAGAAATGTGGAATAGATGGCACAAACTGGTCTGTACCCGGCTCTGGCCAACCCTGCGGCAAAGGTAACTGCATGTTGTTCAGCAATTCCCACGTCGAAATATCTCTTGGGAAACTCCTTCTGAAATGCGTCCAGCCCTGTGCCTTGAGGCATTGCCGCAGTAATGGCAATAATCCTTTTATTCGATTTAGCCAAATCTATAAGAACCCGACTAAATACTTTTGTATATGAAATAATTTTATTTTTTTCTGTCTCTCCAGTCAAAATATTAAAGGGCATTGTTCCGTGAAACTTTATAGGTTCTCGCTCCGCCGGCTGATACCCTTTACCCTTTTTGGTAATTACGTGAATCAGGACCGGACCTTTCATATCTTTTACTTTCTGAAAGATTTCGATTAAATAGTGAACATTATGTCCATTAATAGGTCCCAGATAAGAGAAGCCCATTTCCTCAAAAAGCATCCCTGGAAAGAGAAGTACTTTAAATCGCCGAACTACTCTGAGAATTGCAATGCCCCAGAAGGAGACTCTGGTCAAAAACTTTTTTACTTTCCTCTCCAGTTTATTAACCAGGCCTAAAGTCATCAATTTTGTCAGATATCCTGCCAGAGCTCCCACCCTATGGGAAATGAACATCTCATTATCATTTAGAACTACCAGAAGGTCTTTACCCAGGTGTCCGGCATTATTAAGAGCTTCAAAAGCCATTCCTCCGGTCATCGAACCATCACCTATCACTGCCACCACCTTATGGTTGTTGTTGCCAGATAAATCGCGAGCGCAGGCAATTCCCAGAGCAGCTGAGATTGCAGTGGAACTGTGTCCCACGCCAAAGACATCATATTCACTCTCGATGGGAGTAGGAAAACCACTTATTCCTCCGTGCTGGCGAAGAGTAGAAAAACTGTCCCTCCTGCCTGTTAGAATCTTATGGGTATAGGCTTGATGGCCCACATCCCAGATAATCTTGTCCTGAGGGGAGTCAAAAACGTAGTGTAAGGCTATGGTCAATTCAACTGTTCCTAGACTACTGGCAAGATGTCCTCCTTTCTGGGATGTCACCGTAATTATTTTTTCTCTGATTTCCTCTGCAAGTTGCGGAAGTAATTCTTTCTTGATTAACCTGAGGTCGCTTGGTCGGTCAATCAATTCCAGGACTGCCATATCTTCTGCCTCCTCCGTAATTACAAGAGGTCTGACTCAGGTAAGGAATGGTCATAGGTCCTTCCGGGAGAACCGCTATCTTGGGACTATTCCCAAACTCTTTCTTTATTCTCGCCACTGTGTTTTCTATATTCTTAATAGGCTCGAGGTGACAAGCTACCACTTCTTTTTTCGGAAGCTCCGAATATAGATAGACTCTTGCCTTAGTCTGAATCTCAGCCTGTATTTGGGCTTCCCACTGGTCAAACATGGAAAACCCGGGGGACTCGACTATTTTCAGAATCTCCTCTGGATTTTTCCCCATCTGGAGAATGCGGCGATAATTGCCGTGTTCGGGAATGCCATCTGAGCACTGGGATACGCAAATAATAGCTCCGCCTTTCTTGACGATCTGGCTTGCTGCAGACATTCCTTTTACGGTCTGGTATAGATTCAGGTCGAGAGGATAACCGCTATTGGTGGTAATGACTAAATCGAATAGATGAGGAACAGGCCGCATTGCACTCTTCCGGGCGAATTCCACACCCTTCTGGTGTGCCAAATTCATCTCTCCCGAAAAGACACCACTTATCTTTTTTTCCTTATTCAGCGTAACATTTATGATAAAAGTAGGTTGGGTCATAAGGGCTACTTCACGAATCTCTTCCCAGAGAGGATTTCCGTAAGTAATGGACCAGTTTGCCTTTGGGTTGTCCAACATATTGGCACTATGGTTATGCATTACTGTCTCTTCGCCAGAAATACCAGGAAGTACTGATTTCGGGCCTCCGGAAAATCCAGCAAAGAAGTGGGGTTCGATAAATCCAGTCAGTATCTTAACATCGGCTCGCATGTAATTACCATTTACCCATATCTCCCCTCCAGCTTTCGTCTTTCCCAGATAGACCATTTCCTCCTTCTTCTGGGCATTATGGTTAATAATTCTATAATTTCTAACAACTTCTTCACCCAGCATCTCCGTAAGTTCTTCAGTTGTATTGGCTCGATGCATTCCCGTAGCATTGAGCAAAATTATTCTATCTTTACTAACACCACTCAACTGCTGCAAAAGCCAGGGAATAATCTTTCTATTGGGCATAGGTCTGGTTATATCCGAGAAGACAATAGCGATAGAATCTTTGGATTTAATCAGCTCCTTAAGTGGCGGACTTCCTAAGGGGTGGTTCAAGGAATCGATAAAAGCTTTCCTTTCATCAGAAAGCCCGGGCACGAATTTCGGCTCAATAATCGTAAGACCTTCTTCCGGAAGAGTAATATCTAAACCTTCTTTTCCATACGCTAATTTCATATTTACTTCTTTCATAAATTCCTCAGAGAGAGCGCTCTCATGAATGGGAGTGACTACCAAATTGAATAAAATGGTAGCCGCAACCTTTAGGTTGCGTTAAGACGCAGACTAAAGTCTGCTACTCCTGATACGCAGGCTGAAGCCTGCGACTACCAAATTAGAATTCTATATCATATTCTGGATTCGACAAAGTAGTCTATTAATTTTTTGAGGAGCTCTCCTCTTTTTTTAAATATCCCCAGGGAAACTTTAGCACTT
This sequence comes from bacterium, assembly GCA_035530055.1. Taxonomy (NCBI): domain Bacteria; species bacterium. The sequence continues at coordinate 29,423 of DATKVN010000019.1, forward strand.
TTAATCAGCCTTTTTACCTTCTCTCTGGAAGTTTTTAAACCGTAAATTCGAAGATAGGTTAACTCTTTCTTCTCTTTCTTGTCCAAGATGTCATCGGTAATTTGAAAGGCTAATCCGAAATTACTCCCATATTTATCGAGCGCTTTCAACTCTCCACGAGAAGCACCTGCCAATATCGCTCCCACCTTTAATGCCACGTTAATTAGAGCAGCGGTCTTGTGGGAATGGATGTAAGATAATCTCTTCTTCCTTTGCCCTTTTGTCGGTGAACTTAAAGATTGAATATCCTCCACCTGTCCTCCCAGCATCCCCTCCGTTCCTATAGCCTGAGTGATCTGGGCAATTACTTTTGCTTGAAGAACTTTATCTTTGGGGAATCTCATTTGGGATAAAACTTCAAAGGCTCTGGTCAACAATGCATCGCCAGCCAAAATAGCCATAGCTTCCCCGAATTTCTTATGGCAGGACAATTTACCTCGGCGATAGTCATCGTCATCTATTGCCGGGAGGTCATCATGAATAAGAGAGTAGGTATGGATCATTTCTATGGCACAGGCAGCAGGCAGGACATCAGAGGCTTTCCCTCCACATGCTTCTGCTGCAGCGATAAGGAGAATTGGCCTCAGGCGCTTTCCCTTTCCAAAAACAGCATAGCGCATAGCCTGATGAATTATTGGCGGATACTTCTTGGGAGAATGAAGGAGTCTATTTAAAGTAGACTCAATAGCAATTCTTTTTTCTTTTAAATATTTTTCAATTGAAAAGCTCATAGGAGTAATTCTATTCTGTAGAATTCGAATTCTCAAAAATTATTCTCTTTCTTTTCTACCTCTTCTTCCAAATTGAAAGGTTTTGCTGCTAGTTCTCCTTTCTCAGATTTGGTCAAAATCTCAATTTTCTTTTTCGCTTCTTCGAGTTTCCCTGAACAGAATTTTGATAATTTTATCCCTTCTTCAAATAATTTCAAAGAACCCTCAAGCGACTTCTCTCCCTCCTCTAACTGTTGAACTATCTTTTCCAATCTACTTATAGCCTCTTCGAATTTCATCTCTTCCATTTTACTCTCCTTTCATTCCTCTCTTTTCTGATTCTTTCTTAACCGGTATGTCGGTCTCTTCTACCGTGCAAATTATTTCGCCGCGGTGTAGCTTAACTTTCACTTTATCTTTCATTGTAACTTGCGATATGCTCTTTAAAATCTCATTTTCTGGCAATTTGTAAGCGATACTGTATCCCCTGGCTAAAATATTCAGGGGGGAGAGAACATTCAACTTTCCAGCAATTGAATTTAACCTCTCCTTCTGGAAATCCAAAAAATGGGCACACTTAGAAGTTATTTTCTCTAAATAGTAATCTATTTCCTGTTGAAATTGAGAGTATAGTTCTTCGGGATGGAGAAAGATTCTACTGTCCACAAGGCGTCTGTATTGGCTGGTGAGTTCATCTAGTTCGTGCTTCATAGACAATTTAATCTTAGAAGTCAAAAGCAATATTTTCTTTTCTAACTCAATTTTATTGGTAACCACTAATTCGGCAGCAGCTGAAGGTGTGGATGCGCGAAGGTCGGCAACGAAATCAGCAATAGTATAATCGACTTCGTGACCAACAGCAGAAATTACAGGAATCCTGGAGTTATAGATAGCCCGGGCAACAATTTCTCTATTAAAAGGCCAAAGGTCTTCTAAGGATCCACCACCTCTTCCCACGATTAGCACATCCAGAGAGGGAAAACGTTCGTTAACATAGGCTATTGCTTCGGCAATCTCGCCAGCGGCACGGTCGCCTTGCACCCTTACTGGATGGATTAAAATGTGTACATTGGCAAATCTGCGCTCAATTATATTCAAGATATCACGAATTGCTGCTCCGGTAGGTGATGTAACTATGCCAATCTTCTGCGGTAACATGGGTATTGGTCTCTTACGTGCCTTATCGAATAGACCTTCTTTCTCCAGTTTCCGTTTCAATTGTTCGAATGCTTGCTGCAATGCGCCTATCCCTATGGGTTTGAGACCGTATACAATAATCTGGTATCTCCCGCCTTTTACGAAGACACTTATCTTTCCTTGGGCAATTACTTTCATTCCATTTTCTGGCACAAACTCCAGTTGTCCAGCCTGCCACTTATACATAATGGCATTTATCTGAGCATCTTCATCTTTTAAACTGAAATAGAGGTGCCCTGAGGAGTGGAGAGTAAAATTGGATATTTCTCCTTCAAGCCAAATCTCAGGAAACTCTTCTTCCAGGAGATTCTTGGCTATTTTATTTATTTCCGATACTTTATAAATTTTTCTTGGCTCTTCCACCTTTCACTCCCTTTTTCCCTTAAATGGTTTAGCAATTCTCTTTATGCTTTCAGCCTTTCCCGTTTTCTCGTCGATTTCCATCACTACTCCTGCAAAAATTAAATCATCTTTTGCCACTTCAAACCTGATGGGCATCTGGGTCAAATACCTCTTCAGGATAATCTCCTTTTTTACCCCGATAACCGAATCGCGGGGACCGGTCATTCCTACATCAGTAATATAAGCTGTCCCCTGTGGAAGAATCCGTTCATCAGCAGTAGGAACGTGCGTATGAGTGCCTATTACCGCGCTTACTTTACCATCTAAGTACCAACCCATAGCAACTTTTTCTGATGTAATTTCCGCATGCATATCCACAACGATTATCTTTGTCTGTTTACTGATTTCTTCTATAATTCCATCAGTTGCACGGAAAGGACACTCTAAAGTGGACATATAAACTCTACCCATAAGATTTATGACACCAACTTTTATTCCATTATCCGCTTGAACAATCGTCCACCCTTTCCCGGGAACTTCAGGTGGAAAATTCGCTGGCCTTAAGATATTCTCTTCTTCTATTATTTCTGAAATCTCCTTCCTTGCCCATACATGATTGCCCATAGTAATTACATCGACTCCCTCTGAAAATACCTCGCGAGAAATATTAGGGGTGAGACCAAAACCGCCTGCTGCATTTTCACAATTAGCAATCACAAACTGAATATTTTCCTCTGTCATTATTTTAAGAAGAACGTTTCTAATTATTTCCCTACCCGGCTTACCGATTATATCACCAACAAATAGTATTCTCACTTTTCCTCCTTTAAAATTTCAAACTCATTTAGTTGTAGGCATAAATTCCCCGATTGAAAGTCAGGATACATAACCTGTTTTTGCCCGGTTAAAACCGCCCCTACAAATGTCAGGTAGGAGTGTCCCGACTTGTCGGGACTGGTAAAGTAGTGTCATGCCGAACTCGTTTCGGCATCTCTTGAGAGGGAGAAGATCCTGAAACAAGTTCAGGATGACAGAGAAAACAAGTTCAGGATGACAGAGAAAACAAGTTCAGGATGACAGGAGACACAGATTCAATCTGTGCATCTCACCCGAGCGACTCCGAAAACTATCCCTTCATCCTCCCCAAATCCCGAGCTACCTTTTTATTTTGCAGTTTCGATGGCTCTTGTCTCTCTGATAACCGTAACTTTTATCTGTCCAGGATACTCTATTTCTTTTTCGATTTTCTTAGCTATCTCCCTGGCCAGATTTTGCACCATACTATCCTCCACCTCTTCC
>DATKVN010000020.1 GCA_035530055.1 bacterium
ATCTATTTATTGGACGGAAAAGCTAATGAATATGTGCGGGAGGTCCACTATGGCAAGGAGAGAAGAAGACAGTTTGGGGATTCTCTATCCCAGGATGCTCCTTTAATTCGGATATTATCCAAAAACAGAGATACAAGACCTCTCTTAAGAGAGGAAGTTATCAGTCATTTTGAGACCAACGAGCCTGAACATCTGAAAGAAATTAAAGCACAATTGAGAAGTATGGGAGCGGCTGTACTATTGCCTGCTTTTCTTGGTGGAGAGCTGGTCGCCTTTTTGGTGTTGGGTACAAAGCGTTCCAAAGAGATTTACACGCCTGACGATTTAGGCATGTTTAAGATTTTGGCGGGGCAGGCGGGTTTAGCAATTGAGAATGCTCAGTTCTATCAGGAACTTAAAGAGGCTCAAGCGACAATACTTCAGGCAGCTAAGCTTTCTTCCATAGGTGAGTTGGCTGCTGGCTTTGCCCATCAAATAGATAACCCTTTAGGGGTTATTAGCCTGGGATGTCAATTGTGCCTCCGTGATATAAAAGAAGATTTCACTCAGGAGAATCTGACTGAAAAAGGTAAAAAGGCCTTGGAAGCGATGGAAGACAGGATGAATAAAGTAATAGATACTGCTCACCGGGCAGCTGACCTTGTCCAGAGAATAAGGGGTTATGCCAAGCCTGCGGACAGGGATTTTGAGCAGGTAGACTTGAATCCTGTAATGGAAGATGCATTGAGTTTAGCCCAGTATCAAATTATCCATGGAGGGATTAATGTAAATAAAGACATTCCTCAGGATTTGCCGAAGATAAAAGGGATTGGCGTCCAGCTGGAACAGGTATTTTTGAATATGATTTTAAATGCCTGCGAGGCAATGGCTGGTAAGAAAGGAGAACTTACCATTTCAGTAAGAGTGGAAAAAGATGATCCCCATAGAGTTGAGGTAATTCTCGCAGATAATGGTTGCGGGATTCCCAAAGAGAACTTGAAAAAATTGTATGATATCTTCTATACTACCAAGGGTCCGCGAGGAACGGGGGTGGGCCTGTCAATGGCTTATCGGATAGTAAAAGACCATAACGGAAATATAAATGTAGAAAGCGAGATAGGGAAGGGAACCAGGTTTATTATTTCTTTACCAATATGGGAAGAGAAAAAAACTTAACCCCCTCACCCTTACCCTCTCCCCGAGGGGAAAGGGAGAAAAAGAAGGAGAGGGGAAATAGCGAAACTTGTTTCGCGTCAACGCACCGCAAGCGGTGCTACTCCAATTATTGGATTCCTCCCGAAAGGGAGGAACCCCGCTTGGTCACTTAAATATGCGAAAACCAATAATTGTTTTACTTGGGCCAACTGCTTCCGGGAAGACGGAAGTTGCCTTATCTTTAGCCAGGAAGGTTAACGCCGAAATTATTTCTGCTGATTCGATGCAGGTATATAAATATCTTAACATTGGAACTGCCAAGCCTTCGAGAAGAATAAGACAGACTATTCCCCATCACCTTATTGATATCAAGTATCCGGATGAGGAGTTCAGCGCTGGCGAATTTCAGTTGAGAGCAATAAAAGCTATTGAAAGAATTTTCAAGAAAGAGAAACTACCTATTTTGATTGGGGGCACTGCTTTATATATCCGCACCATAACCGACGGTATCTGTCCTATCCCGTCGAGAAATGATAAAGTCAGGAAACATCTTTCTCAACTTGCTAAGAAATATGGTAGAAGTTATCTTTATAAAAGACTTGGGAAAATCGATAAAAAGGCTTGCGAGAAAATTCACCCAAATAATCTAAAACGAATCATTCGTGCTTTAGAAATATACTCTTTAACCAAGATTCCCTTCTCTGCCTGGCAGGATAGGAGATACTCTCTTCCCTATCCAATAATTACATTCGGTCTCGATTGGGAAAGAAACCTCGTCTATGAGAGAATTGGTCGTCGGGTGGATGAAATGGTTAAGGAAGGACTGATCGGGGAAGTTAAAAAATTGTTAACCAAGGGCTATTCCAAAAGACTTAACTCTCTACAGGGTTTAGGATACAGACAGGCAATAGAATTTTTAGAAGGAAAATACGACCGGGAGAGAATGAAATATCTGATTAAAAGGGATACACGGCGCTATGCCAAAAGGCAATTGACCTGGTGGAGGAAGGATGGGCGAATCCACTGGATTAAGATGGATGAAGGAAAGAAGGCAAAAGAAGTTGCTGGAGAGATAAAAAATATTTGTCAAAGAAAGCGATTTTTAGTATAATAAACCAAACTTGTTAAAGTCTTTTCTGAACTATCTTTTCAAATGTTAGATTTATAGGCACGCTTTTAACCGTGTAAATGTAGTGTAGGGCTTTATGCCCGTAATTTGAAATTTGTAGTGTAGGGGCTTGTCCCCGTAAACATTACGCCCATAAAGGGCTACACTACCCACAACTTTTGGAAAAGTAATTGAAAGGGGGCTTTTTAATTAAGAAACTTAAGGAGACGGAATATTACAAAAAGGAGAAAGTGCTTCTGGTAGGAGTAGAACTGATGGGTAAAAATGCCAGGCTGGTTGAGGAAAGCCTGGAGGAACTGGCTTTTCTGACGAGTTCAGCCAATGCTGAAGTTACTTGTCAAACAACCCAAAGAAGAGAGCGAATCGATCCCGCCTGCTTTATCGGGAGAGGAAAAGCTTCGGAGATAAAAAATCTCTGCGCTGAACAGGAAATTAATACAGTCATTTTTGATGATGACCTTTCGCCTGCGCAGCAGAGAAATTTAGAAGAAATTATTAAGTGCAAGGTTATTGACCGCACTCGCTTAATTTTAGACATATTCGCCAGTAGAGCTCGCACCCAGGAGGGGAAATTACAGGTAGAGTTGGCTCAGTTAACTTACCTTTTGCCTCGCTTGACTGGAAAAGGAGTAACTCTTGCCCAACAGGTAGGTGGCATTGGAGTGCGTGGTCCGGGAGAGAAGAAACTGGAATATGATAGAAGGAAGGTAGAGGAACGGATAAGTAAACTGCAAAAGGAGATAAATAAAGTAAGTGAGCACCGTGAGCAGCAGAGACAAAGACGGCAAAGAGTTCCCCTGTCGATTATTGCCATTGTGGGTTACACCAATTCAGGGAAAACAACTTTGCTGAATACCCTGACCTCTTCCCACGTCTTCGTAGAGGATAAACTATTCTCCACTCTCGATCCCACCATACGCGGGTTGATTTTGCCCAACAAAGAGAAAGTACTACTTGTAGATACAGTAGGGTTTATTCATAAACTACCCCATCAATTAGTAGCTGCCTTCAGAGCGACCCTGGAAGAGGTTACTTCCAGTGACTTACTTCTTCACATCGTGGATGCCAGCCATCCTGAGTTTCAAAAACAGATTATTGCCGTAGAGAAGGTTCTTCAGGAACTTGATGCTCTGGGTAAGCCGACGATAACTATTTTTAATAAAATGGACCTGATTAAAAATAAACCACTCTTGCCTCGTCTGAAAAGGAAGTATAAAGATAGTATAAATATTTCCGCTAAGAAGGGTTTGGGTCTGGATAGATTGTATGATAGGATAATTGAGCACTTCGGAAAAGATAGGAACACCATAGAACTCGTAATTCCTCAGGCTCGCAGTGACCTGGTGAATCTGGTCTACGAAAAGGGTACAGTCCTTTCCCGTAAGTATAATGATAAAGACATACTACTTCAGGCACAACTTGACCAGAAGACTGTTCAAAGGTTAAAAGAGTTTATTAAGAAAAAACGTCGGCGCGCAGTCCATGGAGTAAGAGGCAGACGCAGACTTTAGTCTGCGTTTGAATTCGCAACCTGAAGGTTGCGACTACCTTAGGAGTTAAATTTGAATTTGGCTAATTATATTTCTCTTTTTCGTATAGTCATAATCCCGGCTTTCGTGATTCTCTTACTCAAACGCCATATTTATTTGCCTTTGCTTCTATTCTCATTGGCAATTGTCTCCGATGGACTGGATGGAATTGCTGCCCGTATTCAGAAACAGAAGACAAAATTGGGAAGTATCCTCGATCCTCTGGCAGACAAACTTTTATTGACTTCTGCTTATATAATCTTAGCCATCCTGAAGCTTGTTCCCCTGTGGGTAGTGATTATTATTTTCGGTCGAGATTTGGTTCTTATCTCAGGCTGGTTAATAATCTATTTTTCCACAGGTATGTCCACAATTATCCCTACTATAATGGGGAAAACGTCTGCGGTTTTGCAGATGACTGTAGTGTTTTTAGTTCTTCTAAGTAGCAGTGGTTATCTGGCAGAGGGAAAGTGGTTGGCAGTTAAGCCATTTATTCTCTCTGTTATGATTCTATTTACGGTTATTTCAGGAATGGAATATTGCCTTCGCGGAATTCGTATGATAAGTAAGGAGACTGCTTAACGTAAAAAGTTTTGGAGTCCTCCCGAAAGGGAGGTTCGGGCGACCACAAGGGTCGCCCCTACGCGATTCGCAAGGAGTCCATATAATGGATATATTTAAATTTATATTAATTTTATTAAGTGCCTATTTGATCGGTTCTCTTCCCTTCGGTTACCTCGCGGGAAAGTTAATTAAGCGTGTCGACCTTAGGCAAGAGGGAAGCAAAAATGTGGGAGCTACCAATGTCTTTCGAGTGATGGGAACTTTGCCGGCCATTGTGGTTCTTCTTTTAGATATTTCCAAGGGGTTTCTCGCTATCCATCTGGTCAGTTTATTCCAGTTGGGTGGAAGTGCAGGAATATCGCTACAAGCTTTTAACTTGGTCAGGATACTCGCTGGATTAGCTGCAATCGTCGGACATAACTGGACTATATTTTTGAAGTTCCGTGGAGGAAAGGGCGTAGCTACTGGTTGCGGGGTTTCCCTGGGGTTGGCACTCCTTCCTGCCTTAGTGAGTCTGGCAATCTTTGTAGTGGTAACAGGTTTAACTCGCTATGTATCTTTAGGTTCAATGTTTGCAGTTTTGGCATTTCCTTTAAATTGCCTATTATTCAAGGAATCGCTAATGTTAGTCTTTTTCGGCAGTTTTGTCGCCCTGGTGGTAGTAGCCAGGCACCAGGCTAATATAAAGAGGTTAATTGCTGGCACAGAAAATAGAATCGAATGGGTAAGAAATAAAGAAAAAATTTCCAACTTTTAAGAAGGAAAAGGAAAATGGTGAAAAGTGTCGCTATACTGGGTGCAGGGAGCTGGGGAATAACGCTTGCTATAATGCTTTTTGAAAAAGGATTTTTTGTAAAAGTCTGGGAATTTGAGAAAAAACAGGCTCAAATACTTAGAGAGAAACGCAAGCTTAGATTCTTGCCCTGGATAGATATTCCCCGGGAAATTGAAATCATTTCCAACATTTCTTATGCTCTCGATGGCGTCGGATTGGTTATAGTAGCTCTCCCCTCACATGTGGTTAGAAGAGTAGCAAAAAAGATGGCAAAAGTCCCTTTGCCAGAAGATATAATAATTGTGAATGTGTCCAAAGGACTGGAAGATAAAACTCTTCTCAGAATGTCTCAAGTCTTATCTGAAGAGTTACCCGAGAAATTAGGAAAACGGATTGTAGTTCTCTCAGGTCCTTCCCATGCAGAGGAGGTCAGTAGAAAAATTCCCACTACAGTTGTGGTGGCTTCCAGGAACGAAAAGTTGAACCAGGAAGTTCAAAAAATCTTTTTTGCGCCATTCTTTCGGGTATATACAAATCCGGACATTATTGGAGTGGAAATGGGTGGGGCGTTAAAGAACATTATTGCCTTAGCTGCCGGGATTGGCGATGGGTTGGGATTGGGCGATAACAGCAAGGCAGGATTAATTACCAGAGGATTAGTAGAAATTACGCGGTTAGGCAAAGCTCTGGGAGCAAAACCCTTAACATTTTCAGGACTTTCCGGAATGGGAGACCTGATTGTGACCTGCACAAGTGGCTACAGTCGGAATCGAAGTTTTGGAGAGAAAATCGGTCAGGGCGAGACCTTAAAAAAAGCGCTCTCCGAGATAAAGATGGTTGTTGAGGGAATCCGCACTACAAAAGCAGCTTATCAACTGGCAAAGAAATACAAAGTTTCTATGCCTATCACTGAGGAAGTGTATAAAGTTATTTTTAAGAACAAGAAGCCATCTGAGGCAGTGAAAGATTTGATGCTTCGACAAGCAAAGCCAGAGTTAGAAGAAGATTTTCTGAAAATGTAACTAGGTAGTCGCAGGTTTTAACCTGCGTCTCGTGAGAACCAAAGCGCTAAAATGTAAAATTAGGAAGTTTGGAAGGAGGAAGTAAATGAACAAATCCGATCTGATTGAAGAAGTTGCCAGAGTCACTTGCGCTAAGCAAGAAGCGAAGGATGCTGTCAATGCCTTGTTTTCCGTTATCAAGCAGGCCTTAGGGAAGAATGACAGAGTAGGAATCTCGGGATTTGGAACTTTCAGTGTGCGAGCAAGGAAACCAAGGATGGGTCGTAATCCCAGGACGGGACAACCAATAGAAATTTCAGCAAAAAGAGTTGTCAAGTTTAAGCCGGCTAAGGAGATTTTGGAGGATTAAGAAAATTTATAATGAGGTGAGTAGGAACGACTATGCAAATTCCAGATAAAAATTTCTTTTCCATAGGAGAAACGAGTAAAATCACTGGTGTAAAGTCTTATATCCTGAGGTACTGGGAGTCGGAATTTAAGCTGCTCCGACCAGCGAGAAGGGAAAGCGGGCATCGAAAGTATACTCGTAAAGACTTAGAGGTGATTAGTGAGATAAAAGAATTGCTTTACGAGAGGAGATTCAGTATAGCTGGTGCAAAGAGACATTTACTTGAGGATAGAAAGAACAAGAAAGAGCAGCTGAAACTCGACTGGGGAAAGGATAGCGCTGCTATAAGCGCACTAAAGGATACAAAAAAGGAGATAAAAGAAATACTCAAACTCCTGGAAAAATAATAAAATGTGAAGTCCTCCCGAAAGGGAGGTTCGGGCGACCACAAGGGTCGCCCCTACGCGATTCGCAAGGACTCCATGACTTTTGGAGTAGCGAAACTTGTTTCGCGTTAATAACGCAGAGCAAGCTCTGCTACTCCACAGTCTTTTGGAACCCTCCCGAAAGGGAGGAAGGCAATTATCCTTGCTTTCGCAAGGACTCCATGACTTTTGGAGTCCTCCCGAAAGGGAGGAATTTGCATATCGGGGCGTGGCGCAGTTGGTTAGCGCACCAGGCTGGGGGTCTGGGGGTCAGCGGTTCGAATCCGCTCGCCCCGATTGTAGTGTAGGGCTTTATGCCCGTAAGAATTACGCCCATAAAGGGCTACACTACACTGTTTTTGAAATTAAACCATCTTCATATAATTAAAAAAAAGGTGCCAGCTGATGAAATAAAGGATATGCTTGAAGCACTTAATTCTTATATTAAATTACATGAAAAATCTAAATGATATTAGAGAACGTTATCTTAGAAATTATGGGGACACAATACTTAATTATGCGACAAGGGGTCGGAGCTTGATTTTTGAAGTTTTGGAGTAAATAGTCGCTGTCCCCATTTCAACTACATTCCTCCCTTTCGGGAGGACTCCAGAAGGACAGGAAGGTAGGCTATGAGCTATATTGGTTCCTGGAGTGGTGGTAAAGATAGTTGTTTTGCCTGTTATAGGGCAATGTGTGGTGGATATGATATTTCTTATCTGGTAAATTTTATCTCTAAAGAATATAAAAGAGTAAGTTTTCATGGCACAGAGGATAAATTGATTCAATTGCAGGCTGAAGCATTGGGTCTACCTTTATTACAAAAAGAGACTACCGGTAATGGCTATGAACAAGAATTCAAAGAAGCAGTGCGAGGTTTAATTCCTAATGGCGTAAAAGGTATGATTTTTGGCGATATTTATTTGCAAGAACACAAGGATTGGGTGAAGAGGGTCTGTGGAGAGTTGGGAATTGAGGCAGTTGAGCCACTGTGGGGAGAAGAACCAGAAAGAATTCTGCTTGACTTTATAGATGCCGGGTTTGAGGCGATAATAGTTAGTGCCAAAGTGGACCTGTTTGGCGAAGAATGGATTGGTAGGAAAATAGATAGAGATTTTTTCAAATATCTAAAAGAAAATAGTATTGATATTTGTGGGGAGAATGGTGAATACCATACCCTGGTGTTCGACGGCCCGATGTTCAAGAAGAAAATAAGAATAACTGAGAAGAAGTCGATTGCACGAGAAGGTTGCTGGTTTTTAGATACTGTGGAATATTCATTACAAGACTTTACCGAGCCGGCCAGGCTTTAGAGAGATGGATTGTTTGGTTTTATTTAAGGAGAAGAGATGAGATTTTTATGGTTGGTGCCTAGTATTTTTTTAACTCACATTTTTTTCGGGCGACTGGTTTCTATTCCTTACGCTTTAGCCATCTTACATAGGTGGTATTGGGCAGTCTGCGTTACCTGGCCAATAGATATTATTACTGTTCCTTTGTGGCTGCATATCTTCAATAAGGTCACGAATTCAAGAACTTTCCTCGCCAGGGGAAGAATATTCTTTCGCCGTATTCGAAGAGGAATTGAGAAGTTTACCAAGAAAAAAATCTTTAGAAGAGAGCGAAAATTTCATTCTCGAATTCTCAAACGCGCTCAAAGATGGGGACAGTTTGGAGTTATAGCCATTGCCGCCTTGCCATTTGTTGGTGGGGGAATATGGTCTGGTGTTCTCTTATCACGCTTTCTCAAGTTGAAAATAACCAGGGCATATCTTCTAATCTGTTTGGGCAGTTTTTTAGGTGCTTCACTTATATCTTTGGGTATTCAGGGGATTAAAGAGTTAATCCTTTTACTTTTTGCATAGAGGGAACGTGATAGATTTCAAAAGTTTACAAGAAGAGATGATTACCCAGCAGATAATGCGCCGAGGAGTAGTCACTCCCAGGGTAATTGAAGCATTCAGAAAAGTTCCCCGCCATCTTTTTGTCCCAGAACAGTTTCAGAGCCACTCCTACAACGACCATCCTCTTCCCATAGGAGAGGAGCAGACAATCTCCCAGCCTTATATCGTTGCCCTGATGACAGACCTTCTCAATTTATCAGGGGAAGATAAAGTTCTGGAAATCGGTACTGGCTCTGGTTATCAAGCAGCAATTCTCGCTGAACTGGGGAAGGAAGTATATACAGTAGAAAGGCATAACTTGTTAGCCGAAAGGGCGGAAAAAATACTCAAAGAGTTAAACTACCAGAATGTGAAGGTTCTCGTTGGTGATGGCACAAAAGGCTGGGAAGAATTCTCTCCTTACCAGAAAATTATTGTTACTGCCAGCGCTCCTGATGTCCCTCAGCCGCTATTTATACAGTTAGACGAAATGGGTAAACTTGTAATTCCCATAGGCGGAAGGTGGTCACAGGATTTAATCCTAATCGAGAAGAGAAAAGGTAAAATGATAAGAAAGTCTGTTTGCGGCTGTGTGTTTGTTCCTTTAATCGGAGAATATGGCTATAGGGATACTGACTAATAATGATTCAGGAAATAATTAAATTTTTGAATCGACTATTCCCTCCAGAGCTGGTGACAGTACTTGTGGCTGCTTTGCCTGTTTCCGAGCTTCGTGGGTCGATTCCCCTGGCTTTGGGGGTTTTTCATTTCCCTGTTGAAAAGGCATTTTTTTTATCTATAATTGGGAATCTAATTCCAATAATACCGCTCCTTCTTTTTCTGGAATCTGTATCTAAATGGCTGAGCATGAGATTTAACTGGGCTGAGAAATTTTTCAGCTGGCTATTTGCTCGCACCAAGAGGAGAAGCAAGATTGTAGAGAAGTATGGAGCGATTGGTCTTATCTTTTTTGTGGCCATTCCTCTGCCAGTGACCGGAGCGTGGACTGGATGCGTGGCAGCGTTTCTTTTCGGCATCAGAAGAAGGTGGGCAGCGTTCTCTATAGCTAATGGTGTGTTGATAGCTGGAGTAATTGTTACTCTTGTCAGTCTTGGTGTAATTAAGATATTCTAATATTTCCCCTCACCCCCAAGGAGAGAGGAGGGGATAAGGACCTTTTCCCAGGGGGGAGAAGAGATAAGAGAGGACAAAAAAAGGACGGGGCGTAGCTCAGTCTGGTCTAGAGCGCACGGTTCGGGACCGTGAGGTCGGCCGTTCGAATCGGCTCGCCCCGACCATCCGGAGGCTTTGGTCTTGACAGTGAGGCTAAATTTTACGTATAATAAACGTAGGAGATTTGTTTTTTTAAAGTTCTTTCTTATAATTCTGCTGTCTGGGTGTGCTTTTTTCCCATCAGGAATTTACCATAGAGTGCAGAAGGGTGAGACTCTATGGAGAATTTCCAGGGTCTATGAGGTCGACTTAGATGAGATAGCAAGGATAAACCATTTGGCTGATGCTACCAGAATTAAAACAGGCCAATTAATTTTTGTCCCCGGCGCTAAGGAGAGAAAGGATACTTTAGCCTATGTTCCAAAGCGACCTTCTCCGGAAAAAAAAGAAGAAGCGAAGCCGCCACCTGAACTCATCGATTTCTCCTGGCCTCTAAGAGGAGAGATATTGGTGGGATTTGGGAAACTGAATGGTAAGCGCCACCAGGGCGTGGACATCGAAGGCAGGGAAGGAACGCCTATAGTAGCTATTTACGATGGTATTGTGACTTATAGTAACGATAAACTCCGGGGATATGGGAACATGGTGATAATCAAACATAATGAGGATTATTCGAGCGTCTACGCTCATAATCTCATAAATTTAGCCAGAGAGGGGGAAAGGATAAACAAAGGGCAGGCAATCGCCCAAGTGGGAGCAACTGGTTGGGCAGATGTACCGCACCTACATTTTGAAATAAGGGAGAGGGGTAAAGCGGTCAATCCTGTGTTCTATCTGCCTTAAGAAGCAAACTTTATCCTGGAAATAGACAAAATGGCACACAGTTTGGATTCAGTAAAACTATATATGCAAGAGCTGAGGACGATTCCTCAGGTCACGGAAAAAGAGATGACCGATCTCTTTCCCAAAATAAAGAAGGGAGATGGCAAAGCAAAAAAGCGAGTGATTGAGGGGAACTTAAGGTTAGTTATTAGCATTGCCAAACGATATTCTTGCTATGGTCTCGACTTTTTGGATTTAATCGAGGAGGGGAATGTAGGCCTTATAAAAGCGATTGATAAATATGACCACAAAATGGGTTATAACTTTTCCACTTACGCTTTCTGGTGGATTAGACAGTATATTCAGCGGGCAATCTTGAGCCAGACTAAGACCATCCACATTCCACTTTACGCCTATGAGGCAATAAAGAAACTCATTAATGTTTCTGAAAGGATGCGCGAAGAGTTAGAGAGACAACCAACTACGGCAGAAGTGGCAAAGAAACTGCGCCTTTCCATAAAGAAGACCCAGAAGTTTATGCAGGAAATCCGGGTCTTTGAAAGGGTCGGTTCTCTGGATAGTCCTCTGGGAGATAAATTCGATATTTTCCTGAAAGATCTGATTCGAGATGAAGAAAAGGGATCACCAGACCGTGTTGTAGATTTGATAAAGTCTCATGAAGAGTTGGCAGAAATTTTGAAAAAGCTAAGCCCTCAGGAATTAAAAGTCATTAAATTGCGCTACGGAATGGTTGACGGGAAAGGATACAACCTCAGGGAAGTTGGTGAGAAAATGGATCTCTCCCGAGAGAGAATAAGACAAATAGAAAAGAGGGCAATAGAGAGATTAAAAAAGATTGTTCTTAGAATGCAGCTTCATGGATTAGAATAGGAGAATTTAAGATGGAACAGCTCAAGGAACTAATTCGTAGTATTCCGGATTTTCCCAAGAAGGGAATCCTTTTTAGAGACATTACCACACTCCTCCAGAACGGTCCCCGGTTTCACCAGGCAATCGATACTTTGGCCGAGCATTATGAAGGAAAAAAGATTGACCAGATTGTAGCTGTGGAATCGCGTGGCTTCATTGTTGCCGCCCCATTAGCCTATAAATTAAACGCTGGTGTTATTCCTGTGCGCAAGAAAGGCAAATTGCCCTATAAGACTGTGGAGACGACCTATGAGCTCGAGTATGGAACCGATACCCTCGAGATGCACGCCGATGCTTTCCAGCCGGGCGCCAATATCCTAATTGTCGACGATCTCCTGGCCACAGGCGGCACAGCTAAAGCCACAATTGACCTGGTAGAGAAATTGAAAGGGAAAGTTATGGGTATCTGTTTCTTGATAGAATTAACCGACTTGAAGGGCATCGAGAAACTAAAAGGATACGAGGTACTTTCCATAATAAAATATTAGTCCTCCGAGGTTACCGAACTTTCATTATTTTTTATAGATTGTTTTACTTCTACTTACCCCAAAGACCCATTTTTTAATGGGTCTTTTTTTTGTCAAAAAATGTCACAAAATTATCTGTTTGCTCTATTGTAAAAACAAAAAAACCCATTAGAATAAAGAGTATAAAGTATCTTATTTTGGCTTTAACCTTTATTTTAATGCTCGCCTTCCGACAAGCGTAAAATAAATTTGTTACTATTACGGTTATTAATGCAGGTTGTTAGACTTCTCCGCCTGCCGTGTAAAAGATTAGAAAAGACTTCCCACTACCAAAATTATTGAAAGCGCTCTTCCGGGAAGTGAGGGAGAAGACTAAATCGATGAGCTTTTTTCAGAATCCAGAATATGGAAAGAATTATTTTTGGGGAGAATGGGTTAATTTTTAAAATTACACAATGTACTTGACAAAATTAAGAAAAATTTGTTATTCTATTTTAGTTTACTATCTAATTCTGTCTATTATCGTTCAAAACCGTCGTATATCGTCGAATTTTAACAAATATCGTAAATTAATTGCTTAGGTTTTTATTTAAAGCAATTTAATTCAGCAATAGTAAAAGTTTTTATCTATGTTCTAAAATAAGGACATATGTTCCAGATATAGGAAAAAGGGGAAACTTCTAATTTAATTGAGGCTGTTTCCCTCGCTGGAATAAAAAAGTACTCGTGCACCACGACCGCGCGGACTAACCGCAACAACCCAGGGATAATTGGAGCTAAATAGTTTATTTTTCTGAGCGCTGAAAAGTTTACAAAGTTTTTACAGTTTTGTTACACCATTGTAATATTAATGATGTAAAATATAGTAATTTATATTTTTTTATTTAAACTTTGAAACCAAATAGTTATGAAACCGGGACCTGCTATCGAGTGGTCAAGGGATTGAACTATCTCGCGTTCCGCGTCTTTGCATTTGCAGGAAGGAGGTCTATAAAATATGTCCACCAAGATAAGATTGATTGTCTCTTTGGTATTAGTGGTGCTTCTGGCAGGGACACCTGCTTTCTTTGCTGCGGAAAATTTACCCTATACTATTGGCCCGGGAGATGTGTTAGAGATTTCTGTGTGGCAGCACCCGGAACTTGACAGGATAGTAACTGTCCGACCAGACGGCAGAATGTCGTTCTCCCTGATAGGGGATGTGAATGCCAACGGATTAACGCCGGCAAAATTGGACGAAATAATTACCGGAATGCTGTCAGAATATGTGCAAAAACCAGAAGTAACCGTTGTGGTCACCAGTAT
>DATKVN010000021.1 GCA_035530055.1 bacterium
CATCTTCGATAATTTCTGATTATAGGCGCTACTTCCCACGCTATCGGTATGTCCCTCAATAGAGACCTTATTGAGAGGGTACTCTTTGAGCACTCTTATCGCCTGCTGTATAGCAACGTAACCATCTTCACGCAGAACAGACTTGCCTATGCCGAAAAGGACCTTTACCGAGAAAGTAATCTTTAACCCTCGCTCCTCTTCTTCTACCTTTATCCCTTTCCCAAGTTTGGGTAATGGTATTTCCACGTTCAATTTTTTAGAAGAAGAGGTTCCCTTATTCCAGGCAACGTCATAGACGACTAATTTTACCCTATATTCGCCGGCAGGAATAGTTGTCTTATAGTAATCGTCTTTACCATCCCAGACAATAGATTGGGGAGGTGGTTCTTCGGCCTTAAAAGTTTTCGCCAGCTTCCCCTGTTTATTGTATATCTCAACCATCCAGCTTCTTATCTCGTTGGCATCTTGTGCTTTAAGCTGGAGAGTCACTGTATCATCTATGCCATCGCCATTGGGAGAAAATGCTCCTGTAGTAATAATAATCTCAGCCTTGGGTAAAGTATTGTCAACTAAAGTCGTTGTCCATTCAGACTTTGCAGGCAATCTCCCCCACTCCTCTGTCTCTATCTGACAAGTATATAGTCCATCAGGAACTATCTTGCCTTCTGTATCAGTTCCATCCCAAGCGATAGAGATGGGTAAAATCTCTCCGGACTTTCTTGATATAATCGCACCGTCTTTATCTTTGATTCGAAATTTCCACTCCTCTACTTTCTCTAAATTCTCACCCGCTATTACCAGTTCAGTGACATCGTCCATTCCATCATTATTGGGAGAGAAAACCCCGGGATCAGCCTGTAATATAATCTTTACCGTGGGGAGTCTTCCTGCCTTACCAAATCTGTATCCCAAAGAGACCATATGAGTTGTTCCCAGAGAAGCATACGGTGCCCACGCATAATTCGTTAGAAGTCCCCTCCAACGTAAGCCTGCGCCCACTCTCAACCCGGCTAAATTGCTCAAGCCCGTTTTTTGTAAGTCATACTTATATCCCGCTCTAACTGCAAAAGTCTCCAGCAAAACATGCTCAATCCCTAACGAGAAATTAAAATTCCCCTCTATAGGTTTATTTGCATCGAGGGCAATTGAAAGGTCGACTCTCTCCTGGGAAAATTTAATCTTACAAGCTAAACCGGCTTTGATATTTATAGGCAGCTTCTCACCCCTCATCTTTGTCCCCAGGTTCTGCCCAACCAATCCAAAGGAAAATGAACGGTTAGGGGTGGAAAGCATAATTCCCACATCAGAGGAAAAAGCAGAAGCTTTATTTCGGTCGATTCTACTCTCTAATCCCATTAAGTTAAAGCCGAAACAGAAGGACTTTGACACGGGGAGACCATAAGCCAAACCTCCGTAAATATCGTATACAGTAAATTTGCCCTGCGTTTCTCCTCGTATTATTTTGTCCATTTTGCCCATATGGAGATAAGAGGCGCTAATCCCCAGAGTCCCCAAAGATATAGGGTGGATGTAACCCAAAAATTCATGGCTTATATTACCCAGCCAGAAAGTGTGCATTGTCTCTAATTCTGGATTAAAAACGAAAGCCAATCCTGCCGGGTTCCAGTGCATTGCGCTCACATCATCGGCTAAAGCACAGAATGCTTCTCCCATTCCCATAGCCCGGGGGCTAAAGTTCATGTTCAGGAAGTTCCCTGTGGTAGTGCCTATCCCTGATGAGGAGAAAACTGAATTTGGAAGATATGCTACGAAAAGAAGAACAATTAAGAAAATAAAACCAGACTTAGCTGGTTTGTTCATACCACCTCCCTATTTTAAAACGACAACCTTTACGGTCTTTGAAGATTTACCAATTTTGAGATTGACCAGATATACTCCGCTTCCTACAACCCTGCCCTTATCGTTCCTCCCATCCCATTGTAAGGGCACGGTAGGTTCCATTTCTGTTGTGTTTTCCACTAATGTCCTTACAAGTTCTCCATTGATTGAATAGACTCTAATAGTTGCTCCTTGTTCGGTCACTTTGTAGTATATCCTGGTGTAGCGATCAGCAGAGTCTGCGGCTTCGGGATTAAAGGGGTTATTCCATTCAATTCTTAAGACAATTCCGCCGGAAGAACTAAATTGTCCCTCGGGGCGGACTTCTACTAATGCTTCTTCTACCGGTTGTGAAAGCATATCTTCCGCCACTGAAGGAAAAGAGAAAAGACTAATTATGAATAGATTAATCAGAATAAACCCAGGCAAATTTCGCATTCTTTCACCTCTCTTTCTCGAAAATTGCTAGATGGATCTGAAGAAAGCAATTATCATAAAGTATGAAACTAACATACTGAGAAAACCAACGAGCAGTCCCACCTTTAACCATTGAGAGAAAGCAATTTTGACATTAAGTTTTTTCTCCAGAATACCCAATGCAACAATGTTTGCAGTCGAGCCTATCATCGTGATATTTCCTCCAAAACAGGCGCCAAACAGTATTGCCCACCATACAGGTTTTAAATTGGAACTGAACATATGTAGGCTTTTAACTATTGGGACATAAGAGGCAACAACAACAACATTATCAAGAACACCCGACAATAGTCCGCTAGAAAATAGAATTGAACCCAATAGAATCTTTGGATGATTTCCTATAATACCCAAAATTTTCTTTGCCAAAATATTGCCCACACCGGATGCCTGGACAACGCCTGCCTGGGCAAATAGGAACATGAAAAATAATAGCGAATTCCATTCAACTTCGTGCTCTACGTAGTATCTTGCCTTATCATGCCGATATATCATAACTATTCCTGCAAAAATGACCGGTAGCATTATCAGCATTGAATTCTCGCCCAGCTGAAACAGGATTTCCATTCTCCTGTGTAACGCAATAAGCAATACCATAACGCCGAAGATTAACATACTGACTTTCGTGCGAAAATCCGGAGGAATAGAAATCAGGTACAAAAAATTCTTATTTTCCTGATGCGTCTCTAGTTTCAAAGAAATCTCTTTTAAATAACTCCTGTATATTATACACAGAATAAATATGGTGAGACCAAGAGCAAGAATCGACACAGGTAGAGCAAAAGTTATGAAGTTTTCAAAAGAGAGTTTGCTACGCGCTGCAATCAGAATCCCTATGGGGTTACCTAATACGGTGGAAGCTGAGCCTATGTTCGTTGCTAACACTGAGGAAATAACCATTGGCAGAGGGTCAACTTCCAGAAAACTACAGATTTCAAGGATGACGGCCATCATTACAATTATCGAGGAAATTTCCCCCATGAGTCCTGATAACAACGCCGAAACAAGCATCAAAAGAATAAAAAATTTTCTCCCACTGAGCTTCTTCAATCTTAAAAACATTGTTACCAGCCAATGAAAAAACCCAGCATCCTTCATCATACCCACCACTATCATCATTCCGATTAGAAAAATAATAACATCCAGGGAGGCGAACTTCATAAAATTTTCTAAGTCGATTGCGTGAATCAGAAGAAGAAGACCACTGCCTATGAAAACGAAACTTAATCTGAAATCCCAGAAAAATAGTGTCCCCAGAATTGATACTAAAAAAATAGAGATGATGAACGACTGTCTCAGAGAAAAACCAGCAAGGAAACTTAGAATTCCCAAAGTTAAAGAAATCAAAACCATAAATAAGATTTTCTTTGCCATACTACTTCCCTGTGAAGCAAGCGGCGCCTTTTAAACAAAGTTTGCCTTTTCCGCTTAAGCGCACTATGCCGATGCCACTTTTCCCTATCAGTGTAGAAATTGCCACTATAGCATCGTCATCAAAATAGTTCTTCATCTTACCCCCTAACTACGGAATAATTTTCTCTTTGGTATTGAAAATCTGAAAGGCTTCGGGAAAAGCTGTGAAATTCAGTTGAGGCATTATAATTCCCCCATAACTGTTTTGCTCGTCATAGTCGCTTTGCCCGCCCTTTAGATTAGTCGTTGTTTTAATCCATTTAACACTAACAAGATTCCCGTTATTATCTTTCTTAAGTTTCCCTTTCCTGATATCCTCAAGCTCGAATACGACCACACCTTTAGTGGATGATTCGGCCATAGTCCGGCCGGGATCCTGGGGGCTGGCAAATAAAAAAATCCGGCCATTCTCCTCAACCAAGCTTGAGCCACTAAAATAGTACGCTCCAAATCTTTGGGCATCCTCATTCTTCAGAAGAGTGCCCATATATCTCCAGGTTTTGCCATGGTCATAAGAAGCAATCAAGATTATCCTGGCTATATTCTGTTTATTAACAAACTTATGGCCTTGCAGGCTTAGATATAGAACTCCGTCTTTATAAATCGAGCCGGGTTCAGTATATACAAAAAGATCTTTTAAGTCCGGGTGCAACTGGCTCAAATTGATCCTTGTCTTGTGCGGTTTGAGCGGAAAGGGTCCGGCACCAAATAAAGGTATCTCTTCTGACCATTTTCCTGCGGGGTTGCTTGAATATTTGTATGCAACCCAGCCATACTGAAGCACTCTATTGCCTGCTCCGGCACCTGGATCGTGTTTTGCAAAATATTTATGCCAAAATAATTTCCACTCTTTACCTGGATCATCAGGGTCATGAACCAGCGTGGAAACCTCGTTCCACCAGGAGCCATCTATTACTTTATTGTTAAGCCTGACCGTGTCATCAACTGAAGAATTAATTGTCTTCACGAACGTCCATGTTTTACCGTGGTCAAGAGTTTTTGCCAGGTTAGTGCGGATATATTTCGGCGCGTCTATGCTTGAGTACGTCATCCAGCCAACAGAACCATCTTCATTATATTCCACTGAAGGGTCATATATGCCGTTAGTGTTAACCTCACCAATAATTTTGATTTTTTCATAATGACCGCCAACTGCCGCCTCTAAATCTGGTTGCCTTCTGCCCGAAGTGTCTATCTTCCGGGCTGAAAACATAATTCTTGCATCTTTGTCTGAGCCTTCGCCCGGGAAAAAAGAAGGATGGAAATATAAGTATTTCCTAGAAAAAGGTGCTTTCCTTCTTCTACTTCCATCGGGACGCATAGTATGGATTTCATTTAACCATTTTCCAGAGTTATAAAGAATTATACGATCACAAATCAGTAACCTCCCGTCACTGGACCAGGAAGGCACAGCCTCCAGTGCAACTTTAGCATCTTTGGGAATATATTTTTTAGAAAGGTCCTTTAGTTGTTTTGTTTCAACATCTACAACTAAAGTATGCCAAATGCCCCTTTGTTTCATTTTACGCATAAAAGCTACTTTAGAGGCATCAGGTGAAAGCTTAGGGTCATTATCCTGCATCTCCGCTTTCTTGGGTGTCTGGGCAAGAAGCTCAAGACCGCTGCCGTCATATCTCATTCTCCAAATGCCTCTTTTTCTGTTCTTAATATCCATTGCCGGAAACACTACCCACTCACCTACCCAGTGAGGGTCTGTAGGGATAATGTGGTCAGGAATGGGAAGTTTTGTAATTTCTTTTACCTGTATATTATCATCGAGAATAATATGGTTAATCTGAGGCCGGCCCTTTTCGTTAGGGCTGGAAACATAGATAATGCCTTTACCGTCAGGAGTCCAGTAGCTGTTTGCCGCCATTCTGTCTTTCTGGTGCGGGATTAGCGTCCTCACATCAGTCCCATCTATCCGCATAATCAGGACTTCGGTTCCTAAGTACTGCTGGCCTTTCCTGTCGTAATTAGCCTCGTTCTCGGTTGCACAACCGTCCTTGCCTCTATTAGTATAGCGGGTAAAAGTAACCCAATTTTTATCCGGTGAAACTCTTGCATGGGTCATCTGCTGCCAGGAATTTGTAATTAGCGGCTTCATATTTTTGCCGTCTAAAGTAGCAGTGTAGATACCAAATGCTTCGCTATCAGGGTTATTTTCGCAAAGAGCTTTCTTGGAATAACCACTAATTAAAGCTACCAGGGCTGTCGTCATAACTATCAGTATTATGACAAAAATATGGTTTTTCTTCATAAAGCGATCGATTTTCTAATTGGCGGAGAGAGGAGGATTCGAACCTCCGATCCCGAAATCGGGATAGCGGTTTTCGAGACCGCCCCGTTCAACCACTCCGGCATCTCTCCATAAAATTATCTACCTTTGAAAAATTCGAAATGACTTTTAATTTCTGGATGGGCTTCC
The DNA here is from genome assembly GCA_035530055.1 of bacterium. Taxonomy (NCBI): domain Bacteria; species bacterium. The sequence goes on from DATKVN010000021.1 coordinate 6,155, forward strand.
AAATAGTAAATCTCAAATACTCTAAACGGCACAAAGAGTATAATTCCGAGCATAATCCCGATTGCCAACTTCCCTATCTCCCAGCGCGTAATCATAAGATAGATAATATAGAGAGTTGTCAGAATCATTATCGAGTGGCTTATCTGGGCAGGCATCGTCCTGGAAGACCAATCGAATAAAAAAAATCCCCCTGCTCCATAGAATAGAAGGAAAGGGATGGAAATATTCATTAATATTTTCTTCCCAAAAATCAGAGCAAATACTACAAACATCTGGATGAGAGAAGGAATATCCGTCATAACCCAGGAAATAAAATTGTATTTAAGAAAATAGAGGAATATGAATCCCGCCAATCCAACACATATCCCATTTGCAAAAATTAAAAAAAATTTCACTCCTGATCCCTATAAATTTAAAGGGCTCAGAGGGAATCGAACCCTCACACCAGGGTCCGCAACCCTGTGCTCTATCCGTTGAGCTATGAGCCCATGATTTTACGCTCTGCCACTCCTGTCATTATATTCCTCCCTCTCGGGAGGACTCCAGACCTCTTTATAATTGAGAAATAATGGCGCGGAACTATTGCTCTGCTACTCCTCTATTTATTTAACATTTCTTCTATTTTATCTAAAAGGACCTTCTTTCCGAATGGTTTGCTTATGAAATAGCTCGGGCCTTCTGGCTTTAAGGTCTCGTATAACTCTTTATCTTTAACTAAACCCGAATTAAAGATTACGGGCAGATTGAGAAATTCAGGCTTCTCCCTTAACCTTTTAACACTCTTATAGCCGCTCTGCCCGGGCATAATCACATCACAGATGATTAAGTCAGGTCTCTCTTTTTTGACTTTTTCTATCAAATCCAGCCCATCTTTAGCCAGGATTACTCGATATTTATCTTTGAGTAAACTTTTCAATAACTCTCTCACATCTTCATCATCATCTGCTATAACAATCTTTTTCATTATGGCTGTAGCCTCACTTTTCTTTTTGATAGGAGCTACCTTTGCAGTTTGACCACCTGGAGGGGCTACTCTGGCTTCCTTCCTTTTAAGGGATATCTTTCCTAAGGCTTTCTCCACTACTGTTAAAAATTGTTCTCGAGAGAAAGGTTTGGGAAGATACCCTACAACGTTCAATTCCTTCATCTGCAGGTCGAACCCTGCTATTGTGGCTATAATTATAGGGATATTTCTGGTAGCCTTGTCCTTCCGAATTCTCTTTATCATCTCGTAGCCGCTCAACCTGGGCAGGACATAATCCATTACAATTAAATCGGGCTTCTTTGATTGGGCAAGTTCCAGCCCCGACTCTCCATTTCTGGCTTCGATAAATTCAACATTGAATCTTCTCAAATGCACCTTCACTAAGAACCTTGCATCAATATCACTATCTACAATAAGTACTTTCTTGGGCATTTCTTAACCTAAAGGACACTTATTAAAATAACTGCCATTATACCTATGGTAATCGCAATCCCTGCCCCACCCCAGAAGCTTCTCTTCTTTGGATGGACTGCTTCTATTTCTCTCTTTACTATAGCTACATTGCCCTTTTCATCTTGAGATTGAACAGTAATTATATTTTTTCCCAAGGTTAAATGTACTACAGTGAAAAATTTTCCTTCCTCATTAACGTATACGCGTTTATCATTCACTCTTACTATGCAACCTTCATCTGTCCTGCCCTTTACTTTAATGAACTCATCTGGGATTTTTTCTCCTTCTTGGGGAGAAGATATCTCTAACCCGGGAGGAATAGTAACCACTGTAAAACTTCTGACTGGAGAATATTTACTCTCGAACTCGTCTTCATAAACATAAGAGACCCTCCAGAAATATTCACCATCGGGAAGTCTCCTCCTCTGGTACTCTTCGATACTTTCCAATCTCTTATCTTCGAGGATATCCATAAATCCGGGGTCAGAAGCGACCTGAAGATGGAGATATTTTATCCCCAGTCTTCTCTTCTTTTCAGAGAAATCGAGGACAGTAAGAGTCTCCTCCAAATTAATCTCTTCTTCTACCACTTCCTGTTCACCTAACTCAGGAGCTGCTGGTTTCTTTGCCAGCTCTTCCTTAGCCTGGTTCAGGTCAGGCGGGGGCGGCAAGGCGATAGGTTTTTCCGGAGCGTAATCCAATTTTGCCTGAGACATAAATCCTTCATTAATTGTCACTCTCTCTCCCTGGGCTATGAGGTCCACTTTCCCCTTGTAAACAGATACCAGGGTCGTCTTGTCCTTCTTTATCTTTGTTTTGAAATCGGGTTTGGCAAGCGTAGGTGAGATTTGGGGTTCAACTACTGCAGAAGCAGTGAGAACTCTTGCCTCTGATGCTCTCAACTCTCCGGAAAGTAACTCCACTGTCTCCTCTTTCTCTTCCGGTCTAAGAATAACCAGTGAGTTCTCCCCTAACCTGATGATCTCGCCCTTTATAAATTCTATATGAGCGAGAGAGTCAGAAAGAGTTCTGATTCCATCTTCAGAGAAGAGCCTCATACGGAGAACCGCCCTCTCCCATTCCGATTCTCCCCTTTTCCGGGTACGCACGTTGTTCCTTATACGGATTATGTCGGCAATCTCATCTTTCAGTAAACCGATGGGAACTTTAATTTTCATTGCGGGAAGGATGATATTAGGATTTTCCACCAGGTCTTTATTATATTTGTAAATCTCTGGCCACCGTGATGGGTCTCGTAGATATATATCAGCAAACTTGTGTAGTGTATCTCCTTTCTTTACAGTTACTTCGATAAGCTCAACCCTCTCCTCCTGAGCTTGAGATAGGGTAAAGAGAGACAGAATAGCCATAAGAGTAATAATTAGAATGGTTGCCTTCTTCCCCATCAACCACATACGATTTCTCCTTTTTTATTCTTTACCAACTTTTTGGGAAGCCAGAAAGAGAACCTGCTTCCCTTTCCCATTTCTGACTCCACCCAGATTTTTCCTAAATGGGCCTCTACTCCATGTTTGGCGATAGTTAGCCCTAAACCAGACCCTCTCCTCTTCTCATCCTTACCAATTCCAGCCTGCTGAAATTTGTCAAATACCGTGTCTAAATAGTCTGGAGGAATACCCATCCCGGTATCAGCGACTGTAATTTGAATCCTATCCGGGAAGTCTTGTCCAATTATATCCACGCTCCCTTCAGAAGGAGTAAACTTTATGGCATTGGAGACCAGATTCATAATTACCCGCTCCATCATGTCGCTATCAGCCCGAATTTTGGGAAAGGTATCGAATCCCTGACTGGATAACTTCACCTCTGATTTTACTGCCTGTGGTTCCATTATCTTGATGATCCTTTCAACGGTCTCCTTTGGGTCGAACTTTGCAAGAGTAAGTTTCATCCTACCTGTTTCTAACTTTGCCACATCTAAAATGTTATTGATCATGCCTAGAAGTTTCTTGCCGGAAGTATCTATTATTTTCAAAAATTCCCTCTGCTCTTCATTTATTTCGCCAGCCGAGCCATCAAGCAGAACCTCCGCGAACCCACGAATGGAAGTCATTGGGCTTCTGAGGTCATGAGTTATGGAATGGACAAAATCATCTTTCATCTTTTCTATCTCTTTCTCCAGAGTAATGTCGTGGAGCACTGTAACCACACCCAGATTCTTTCCTTTCTCAGTCTTTACGATATTGGTGCCTGTCTTTATGAACTTCCGGTAGAGACCCTGAGAGAGGTCGAGCTCCCTCACTACAGTCTTCTCTTTCTGTTCCATTATCTCACGAAGGCTCTGGGCAATCCTCTTGTCTCCAATGTAATCTATCAAATCTTTGCCCAGCACCTCTTCTCCGCTAACTTGAAGCATTTCCCGGGCCTGCTTGTTCATAAGCGCTATCCTGCCAGAAAAATCTGTCATCACAATTCCATCGGCAATGCTGTAGATGACTGCTTCTGTCTTGGTTTTCTCGGCAATTATTCTGTCAATCTGCAGGTCATTATACTCTTTCAATTTCTGGGTCATTAAATTAAAGGTATCGGCTAGAGTTAAAAGTTCGTCGTGAGTCTCCACCACAACTTTATGGGTAAAATCGCCTTGGGCTACCTTTCCCGCACCCACAATTAAGTTGAGGATGGGACGGCTCAACCCCCGGGCAGTAAGAAACCCCACCAGGGCTGCTCCAAAGATGGACACAATTATCCAGAGGATGGCGTTCTGCTTCATTTTTATTGCCGAGATATAGGCATCGTTTTTTGCCTGCTGCACAATCATCCCCCAGCCTAACCTCTTCACCGGAGCATAAGCACCAACCATCTCCACTCCCCTCTCGTCAGTGAACTCCTTGCTTCCCAGAGTCTTGCCAGAAAGGACCTCCTGGACAATAGCCAACTGAGTGGCATCTTCAAAGTCCATGGCCCTTTTTTTCTGGGGGTGAGCTATGATTTTCCCTTCCTTATTTACCAGAAAGGCAAATCCAGTCCTTCCGATCATTGTACTGTAAATCTTATGCCAGAGTTTGTTCAGTGTGACTACAATGTAGATTACCTGCCCTTCTACCAGAGGATAAGCCACGTTCAACCTGGGATCGTCTCCTACGTAGTAGAGAGGACTGATATCATGACTGCCTCGAAGCGCTTTAAGAAATAATTTATCTTCCCTCAGGTTAAGTAGCCTTGGTTTCCTTTCCAGATTTGGGTTATAAACTTTTATTATCTCCGTTCCCTTACTGTCCACGATAGAAATAGTAACGAAATCCTCGCTTGTCTCCAAAAGAGATTTCAGCACAACTCTCTTTTCTGACCAGGACATTTTTGCAATCTTCTGAGAAGTGATTATAAATGATAGTTTCCCTCTCAGATTATCTATGTAATCGTCAATCTTCTCCGCCAGCGACTGAGCCAGATGGGTATGGAGCTCTAAGATAGAATCCTGAAGAGCTACCCTGTTGATATTAATCATCCTCAGTCCCACAATGGAGAGCGGAAGGACAGCGAGAACGACCATAATAAGGATAAATTTATGGAATAGTCTAATTTTTATTGCCATTTCACCAGTAATTATACCTGAAATTTCTCCGAATATCAACCCGTAATAGCAATTTGAGTCTTCTCATTTATGGAGGAGAATTATTACCTCACCTTTTACTTTTCTTCCCTTAAGTAGAGTCAATACCTGGTCAATGCTTCCCCTGATGACTTCTTCAAACTTCTTGGTTAATTCCCGGGCGATAACTACATTCACCTCACCAAAATTTTCCTTGACAGCCTCCAGAGTAGCCACTATCCTGTTTGGCGATTCATAAAAAATAACTGTCTTTTCAAAATTAAATAGTTCTTTTAGCCGTTTTGTTAATTTTCCTTTCTTACGGGGTAAAAAGCCCGTAAAGATGAATCCATCAGTGGGCAGGCCTGAGACTACCAGTGCGGATATAGCAGCGCAGGGGCCAGGAATTGACTGGATAATAATTCCCTTCTCTATTGCTTTCTTTATGAGAGGATAACCAGGGTCAGAAATTCCGGGCGTTCCTGCTTCTGATACTATAGCAACATTCTTGCCTCTATTCAGGGTGTCAATTAGATAATCTGCTTTACTTTCTCTGCCGTAATAGCTGGTGAGGGGAGTGTGAATACCATAATGGCTTAATAATTTTCTGGTCTTTCTTGTATCTTCAGCTGCAATTAAATCGACTTCCTTGAGAATACGCAGTGCTCTCAAGGTTACATCTTCCAGATTCCCAATGGGAGTGGCCACAACATAGAGTATACTCATAATCCTTGCCTTATCCTGGCAACTGGGGGTAGCCTCCTTTTGTGCTTTGAATTCTTAACAAAATTCTTGACTTTCTCGATATTTTCTATGGAAAAGCCAAGAGTTAGTAATTTCTTAATACTATATTTTTTCTCCAACATACAATATAACATTTTATCCAGCTCATCGTAACTGATGCCCAGTTCTCCTTCATCGGTCTGCCCCGGCCATAAGCCTGCCGATGGACGCCTGTTTATAATGGGCTCAGGAACCCCGAGATATCTCGCCAGTTGCCTCACCTGGGTCTTGTAAAGGTCGCCCAGTGGTTCCAGGTCGACTCCTCCGTCGCCATATTTGGTAAAATAGCCCATACTTAGCTCCGTCTTATTGCTTGTCCCCAGTACCAAACCCCTCAAGGATAATGCCCAGTCGTAAAGTATAGACATCCTCTCCCGCGCCATCTTGTTTCCCCTCCTCACGTATTCCAGTGTTTTAACCTGGGAAGCATCACTTCCCGGGAGAGCATGATGGGGAATCCTTTTATAAGAAAATTTCATGAAATATTCTTCAATCATAGGGTCAATTTTAATTATCTGTGAATTTATCCCCAGCTTTCTAACAATGAGCCGGGCATCCTTTACGCTCTCCGACTGGTAAGATCTGTAAGGTAGAATTAAAGCATACACATCGTGAGGGTCTCCCAGTGCCTCCACCGCCAGGTAAGCAACGACTGTTGAATCGATTCCACCAGAAAGGCCTAAGACCGCTCGCTGGAATTCACTATTCTCTATTCTCTTTCTAATAAATTCTACTAAAACTTTTTTTACTCGCCTGCAGTTAATTGCCGGGTTTTCCACTTATAGCCCTTCCTTTTCTAATTCTCCTCTGTCCAGTAGTCTCAAGAAAGCTTCAACTACCCGGGGATCGAATTTTTTTCCACTCTCTTTCTCCAATTCTTCTCTGGCCTTTTTCCTGGTCAACGCTTTGCGGTAGGGCCGGTCGGAGGTCATGGCATCGAAAGCATCAGCGACACTAATGATCCTCGCACCTAAGGGAATCGCTTCGCCTCTCAGTCCCTCCAGATAGCCCTTGCCGTCAAAACGTTCATGATGGTAAAGAATTAACGGAGCAATTCCATTTAAGAACTTAACGGGAGTTATAATGCTTTCCCCAATTAAAGGATGCATTTTGACAATCTCGTATTCTGTCCCCGAGAGTGCACCTTTTTTCGTCAGGATTGATTCCTGAATACCAATCTTTCCAATGTCATGAATGAGAGCAGAATACTCAATGTTTCTAATTGCGCTCTCGGAGAGGTTCATCTCTCTGGCAATCTTCACCGCATATCTTGTCACTCTATCCGAATGGCCTTTGGTATAAGGGTCTTTGGCATCAATAGCTCGCGCCAGAGTCTGAATTGTTCCCAGATAGGTGTCTTGCATATGTTTATAGAGCTCTGCATTCTCAATAGTCCTTGCTGATTGTTCGGCTAAAATGGTTAGTAACCTTAAGTCTTTTTCATCAAACTTCTGTTTCGACTCTTTGTTGTTTATATTTAAAACGCCAATTACCCTATTTTGAACCTTTAGGGGAACGGAAACAAAAGACTTAGAGGTATATTTTTCATTGCTCTCCTTCAAAAAACGCGTATCGGTTTCTATATTTTCACAAAGAATCGGCTCTCCTTCCTCAACTATTTTCCCGGCAATGCCTTTTCCGATGGGAATATGGATGTTTTTCACCAATTCCTCAGGCAGACCTCTTGCTGCAACAATCTCCAGCATGTTTGTCTCCTTGTCTATTAACATTAGAGAGCCTATTTCCGTTCTCAAAAGTCGTGTTGCGTTGATGACAATCAATTTCGCTAAGCGGTCTATTTCCACTATTCCACTGGTGGCTACACCGAATTCATGAATTCCCAACAGGAACGACACGAGGATTCCCAGGTCTTCCGTATGTTCTTCTATTTCGTCTTCTGCCTCCTGCAACATGACTCGTAACTTTCTTTCTTTGCTATATTTTGCGATTATATAGACTATGGCTGCAACTAAAACCAGAATTGTTACCAGCGTTAGGAAAAATTCCATGCCATCCGCCTATTTTTAATGTCTTCTAACTATATCCTTGATCTTCATCAGTCTGGTAATATTACTTCTTTCCAGTTCCTCCAGTTTCATGGTTATATAAGTGATAGTTTCAAGTATATTGGGAATCAATATATGCTCCAGAGCATTGACTCTCCGCCTGGTCCGTTCAATCTCATAAGAGAGCATCTCCACCCTTTTTCCTTTTTCCGCAAGTTCCACCATCCTGGGTATTAGTTCTCTGTACCTCTTTAATGCCCCGTCCAGCTCCATAGAGGTAGTGAAGAGTCCATAAGAAAAGTAGTCACCCATCATCCTGAGCTCATAACTGGGAACCCTGAGATTTAGAAGAGGAACATAAGTGACTTCAAGATTAGTCTCCAGCTGACTGGCCATTAACGCTTCCTCCAAAAACTCTCTTCCCATAGTTGAGCGGGCAATAAGGAAAGATCCATAGGCCTCGAAGAGTCCTTTGTCAACCGCAAGGCGAAGATTCTTAATCTCCTCTATCAGCGATAAGAAATTACGCATCAGTTCATCCTGTTTATCCTTGAGCAACCTGTGTCCCCGACGGGCAAGGATTAACCTCTTCTTCAATTTTAGAAGTTCCATCCTTGTGGGATTGACAGTAAGCCTCATACTTACTCCCCTTCAACTCTTTCCATATACTTCCGTATCTGGTCTTCCTTCACCCTCTTCAGTTCTTCCCTGGGCAGCATTTTTAGAAGCTCCCAGCCAATATCCAGGGTTTTCTCTAAACTCCTCTCCTCGTATTCTCCCTGAGTAACAAACTTTTTCTCATATTCATCAGCAAACTGAGAAAATGTCCTGTCTGTTTCCGAGAGAGCAGCCTCTCCCAGGATTATTGCCAGTTCCTTTGCTTCCTTTCCCCGGGCGTAGGCAGCAAACAGTTGAGAAGTTACGTCTCCATGGTCTTCCCTTGTTTTGCCTTCTCCAATTCCCTTCTCTTTTAACCTGGATAGGGAGGGAAGAACATCTATTGGCGGGGAAATGCCCTTTCTGTGCAGCTCTCTGGATAGGATTATCTGACCCTCGGTGATATAGCCTGTCAAATCGGGAATGGGGTGGGTCTTATCATCTTCGGGCATAGTTAAGATAGGCATTAAGGTAATTGAGCCTTTTTTGTCTTTTATTCTTCCCGCTCTCTCATAGATTGTTGCCAGGTCAGTGTACATATAACCAGGATATCCTCTACGTCCAGGAACCTCTTTTCTGGCAGCCGATACTTCTCGAAGGGCGTCGCAATAATTGGTCATATCACTCAGGATTACCACCACATGCATGTCCTTGCGAAAAGCCAGATATTCAGCAGCAGTCAAAGCCACGCGGGGAGTAGCCAACCTCTCTATCGCCGGGTCATCGGCGAGATTGATGAATAGCACTGCTCTTTCGATTGCTCCTGTCTTCTTGAAATCTGTAATGAAAAAATTGGCTTCTTCAAAGGTAATCCCCATTGCTCCAAAGACAACAGCAAACTTCTCTTCAACATCAGTGCCTTTCTCAGTGGAAATGACCTTTGCCTGCCGGGCAATCTGTGCGGCAAGCTCATTGTGGGGAAGCCCGGAGCCGGAGAAGATTGGTAGTTTCTGACCTCTTACCAGTGTATTCATTCCGTCTATTGCACAAATACCGGTTTGAATGAATTCTGAAGGGTAGTTGCGGGCGTCGGGGTTGATTGGCCTGCCATTTATATCTTCTCTACTCTCGGCAAGTATAGCTGGCCCTCCATCAATGGGACTTCCCAATCCATCAAAAATTCTTCCCAGTATATCCATGGAGACAGCAAGCTCCACCCTTCTCTCCAGGAACCTCACCCGGGACTCTGCAAGATTTAGACCTGTGGTACCCTCAAAGAGCTGGATGAGAACCTTGCCCCCATCTACTTCCAGCACTCTTCCCCTTCTTACCTCTCCACTGGCAAGAGTAATCTCCGCTATCTCATCGTATTTAACTCCCGCAGTGTCCTCCACGAGAATTAAAGGTCCGGCAATGCTGGAAACTGTAAGATACTCCCTCTGCATAAAATTCCTCTCTATACCTAAGATTAAAAGATAGTTTGTGAAGAGTACTCTTGATGCGAGGGGATTTAGTGTAGCGAGCATTAGAATTTTTAGCCAAAAATCGAAGATTAGAGTTTATCCGAAACTGACCGAAGGGAATTTCGGAAAACTCCTGAGATTTTTGGCGGTGCTCAAAGAGCAAAAAATTCTCAGCGAGCGAACCAAATCCCGAGCATATTTCCTAAGCGATGAACAAACTATCTTTTAATCTCCTTTTCCATCTCTTCTTCTATCAGGTCAAATTTTTCCTCTTCTTTTTCGTCAATGAATTTCATCCGGGATATTCTTTCTTTCGCCTTGAGCTTCGCCAGCTCGGAAAATTCCACGCCCTCCTCCAGTAACTTTTGGGAGAGATGGAAAAGTTTGATTATAACTTTAAGCATTCGGTACTGCTTCTTTACTCCCGTATAAGCATCCTGCGGGTCAAAAGCATGCTGATGGAGAAAATCTTCTCTTATAGACTTTGCCGTATCTAAAATTAATCTATCTTCAGGAGAGAGCGCTTCCAATCCCACCAACCTTACCAGCTCTTCCAGAGATGATTCCTCCTGAAGGATGCGCATCGCTTCTGAGCGCAGCTGGAGATAATCTTTAGCCACTTCTTTAGCTAAGTATTCCTCAATATTATCCAGATAGAGCGAATAACTGTTCAGCCAATTGATTGCCGGAAAGTGGCGCTGATAGGCAAGTTTATCTTCCAGACTCCAGAAGACTTTTACCATGCGCAGAGTTGCCTGAACCACCGGGTCGGAAAGGTCGCCGCCAGGGGGAGAAACAGCGCCGATTATGGACAGGGAGCCTTCTCTCTGATGCTGCCCTTGACAGATAACTCTGCCAGAGCGTTCATAAAACCCGGCTACCCGGCTAGCCAAATAGGCAGGATAACCTTCCTCTCCAGGCATCTCTTCAAGTCTTCCCGACATCTCCCTCATCGCCTCTGCCCAGCGGGAGGTTGAATCTGCCATAATAGCTACCTTATATCCCATATCCCGGAAATATTCCCCGATTGTAGCCCCGGTATAAACAGATGCTTCTCGGGCAGCTACCGGCATATTGGAAGTATTGGCAATCAGGACAGTCCTCTTCATCAAAGGCTCTCCCGTGCGGGGATCTTTTAACCTGGGCATTTCCATCAAAACATCGCACATCTCATTTCCCCTCTCACCACAGCCAACATAAATAATGATATCTGCGTCTGACCACTTAGCGAGCTGGTGGAGAACTACAGTCTTCCCGCTTCCGAAAGGACCAGGAATACAGGCAGTGCCACCTTTAGTTATGGGGAAGAAAGTATCTATTACCCTTGTTCCTGTGTAAAGAGGGGTATTGGGAGGGAGTTTCTCTTTATAGGGCCTTTCCCGTCTGACAGGCCACCTCTGAAGCATACTCAAAGAGACTGGAGAGCGAGAATGGGAAGGCCGAACCCGGGCAATGGTCTCTTCTACGTTAAATTCTCCCTTAAGAATCTCCACAACTTCTCCTTCAACCTCCGGAGGCACCATTATCTTATGTACTATCAGAGTAGTCTCCTGAACTTCTCCAATTATATCACCGGAGATAACATTGTCTCCCTTCTTAACCAGGGGTTTGAACTTCCATCTCTTTTCCCGGTCAATTCCAGAGATGTGGAGTCCTCTGGCAATATAATCTCCAGCCTTCTCTCTTATTTTGTCCAGAGGCCTTTGAATTCCATCATAAATAGAAGACATTAATCCGGGAGCTAACTCCACTGATAGCGGCCCACCTGTGGATACAACAGGCTCTCCGGGCCCCAACCCGGCAGTCTCTTCGTATACCTGGATAGAGACCCTGTTCTCCTTCAACTCAATCACTTCACCAATCAACCCGGGAGTGCCCACGCGCATCACCTCATACATTTTCACTCCCGGCAGTCCTTCAGCAACCACCAGAGGACCTGATACTTTTACAATTTTACCTTTAACCATCTTCTGTCTCCAAAGGAGTCGTCACTCTCAACCCTCACCCTGTTGCTATTTAAATATATCTGCTCCCACCGCCCTAATAGCTATCTTTCTTAACTTCGCCAGACCTAACTTTTTCTCTTCAATACCAGGAATAATAGTAATATCCACTTTTGCCATCAGTGAGACTTCGTCAATCTTCTCCAGAAGAGCTTCGGCAAAAGTCTCTGTTATGTAGACCAGTGAATAGTCTCCTTTGCTAATCTCATCGAGCGCTCCGGCTGCCTGGGAAGTGTCGCCGACAGGAAAGGTAGAGAAACCGACTCCCTTAAAACCCCAGACGAAATCTCTCTCCCCGATTATTGCGACTTTCATTTCTCTTCCCTCTTGCCTCAAACCTAATGGCTGCGACTACCGATATAGACCTCTCTCAGTCTCCCCTTGATTGATTCCGGAGACAATTTATTAAACTTGCCTACTATGGCAGTCCTGAGATTCTTAACTTCCATCTCCTTAGCCACAAGATAGCCAATTAATGGTTCAATACCGAAGCTTATGTATTTTGCTCTTTTCACGAAGTTCAACAGGTAATCATCAAATAACTTTTCCAAAAAAGAGAAGCTTCCGCTTTTCTTCCAGTGTTCAATCCCGCTCTTCAATATTTCGTAATAATCTTTGAATCTCAGACTATCGACAAAGCTCTCCAGAGAACCCGCAAACAATTTTAAGAAGTGCTCTCTCTCTAAGACCCCTCCCGAAATCAAGCGATTCCTTAGGGCGTCTCTCCCCTTAGTCATCTCCTTCAGTCTCAAGAAAGTTCTGATATTGGCCAGGTCAATCTGAATCAAAAATAGTCTCTCCAGAAATTCACACTTTGCCCGACGCGATACCTGAAGAGAGTGAGAAAAATATATCTCGTCGAGGATAGTATTGATCAGTTGAATATTCTTTTCAGAACTATAGATTCCCTCTATCTTCTCCAGGGCTCCTGCCAAAAGTGGAGGCAGCCTGAAAAAATTACTAGTTCTCACTGCTTCTGTAAGCTCTTCGCGATTAACTTTGGAGGGAGTCAGGTAGTATTCGTCCTCTCGGGGAGCTACGTACTTTTTTTTAAAAGCAACCTTGATATTATGGAAGTCGTTTCGTAAAATGAATAAGTCCGTTATCTCGGGATCCTGTGTCAGCTCAGAAATCAAGCCATAAACACTTTCCATCTGGCGGGAGAGATGCAAGTCGAAATCCTCCTCCCTCTTGACCAATGCCAGCCCCTCTCGATAATCTGTATCGCTCAAACCCTTGAGCGCCTCTTCAACATTTTCCGCCTCAAGAATACTTAACAGCTTATGAAGATCGAGCAGTCTTACTTCCCTTGCCCTTATCTTTCCCACCGCATAAGCATAACGATTATCCATATGAACTCCACCAGTAAACGATAATTGGTAGTCGCAACCTTTAGGTTGCGTTAATACGCAGGCTGAAGCCTGCGACTACCTTTTGAAGAGTTTTATGTAAACAGGAGTTTTATGACTTCGTCTTCTGTCTTCTCCCGTAAAGACCTCAATATGTTATCCCAGGAGTTACTTATCTCTATCTTTCCCCATTTCAGAATAAATCCATCAGCAATAGACGCTGGCTCAGAAGATAGTTTCAGTTTACCCTTTTTACCAGCTCTTATCAATTCAGCGTTTACGCTGTTAATCAACTTCTGATCTATTTTCTTCCTATCATTTTTGCCAACAACTACCAACTCTTCACCCGTCTGGCAACTCTCCAGCATAATTCTGTTTACCAACTCTCGATAATCTCTGCCGTTCAAATTCCTTATTCTCTTCTCTACTTCCCGGTAAACCTCTGCCAAAATTCTCTGCTTCTCCCCTAGTATACGCTTGCGTGACTCTAAAGAGGCTAAGGTCACAATTCTTTCCCCACCCTTGCGGGCATTCTCTATCCCTTCCCGGGTGAGCTCACCAACCACCCTTTCTGCTTCTCGTTTGCCCTCCTCGATTATCCGGGAAGCTCGGGACTCTGCTTCGTCGATAATTTTTCTTATCTGTTCATCACTATCGTGGATAATCTTCTCAAGAATTTTTTCAAGAGGCATAAGATTTCCTCAAAAATTACAGGAGAGCTTTTATTGTCCACCATTAATAAATGGCGTCAACTTCCCAGGCGAATCCCTGTAAGGAGAAAGAAAGAAGTTACCAGTCCCAAAAGTGCGTATGTTTCTACTAAAGCTGCATAAATTAATGCTCTCATTTCTGCTCCCGGCTGTTTTGCTGCTACCCCTATTCCAGCAGCACAAACCTTTCCCTGATGAATAGCCGAAATCAGCCCAGAAAAAGCAATGGGCATACAGGCGCCAAAAATTTGCAGGCCTTGAGATAAGCTAATAACCGGAACTTGCCCAACCAGAAGACCCAATTTGATAATAACCAAAAACCCGACCACGAAACCATAGAACCCTTGAGTTCCTGGAAGCGCTACCAGTAGAAACATCCTGCCGAATTTCTCCGGACTCTCGGATAGGACACCATTTGCCGCCTGACCAGCCAACCCTACGCCTATACTGGAACCAATGCCAGCCATAAATACTGCCATCGCTCCACCAATAATAGCCACTACCAATCCTTCCATCTCCACCCCCTAGTAAACAAAATATGAGCCTTTGACGGCACCGCTTGCGGTGCGTTAGGAGTAGCAGCACCGCTTGCGGTACGTTAGGAGTAGCAGAGCCGCTTGCGGTACGTTAGGAGTAGCAGAGCTTGCTCTGCGATAACTAATCGCGAGACAAGTCTCGCTACTCCAGCTCTGCAGCTACTAACTCCTGAGAACTGTATATCTTCTCTCCTCGGCAAAAGGTCTGAAGACATCCCCTCCGCCTTGAAAAAACTTCATAAAAAATTCAAGATACTGTAACCGGGAAGTGTGAACATATGCCCCAAATGCATTCATTGCCAAATTAAATAGATGTGCCGGAACAAAGAGAACAATTGCTAATAGAAGTCCGACGTAGGGGATTTCCGAAATGAGAGAGAAAATTTCATTAATCGCAGAAGCCAGAAGACCCGTGGTTAAACCCAAGGCGAAGAGCCTCAGATAAGAAAGTATATCGGCTAACGAATTCCCGGTTACTACCCCGTACCAGCCAAACCAGCACCAGAAGAGTTTAAACAGCACTCCTTTGTTTGTAGTCCACTGATTATAAAATATTGCTAAGCTGCTAAGAGAAAATAGTCCCACACTGATTATCACCAGAACCGGTATGGAAGGTAGAACCTTGAATAGGTAGATGGCTATAAGGAGGGGAAGCGAAACTTGTACCCCCAGGGCGGGCATCTCTCTAAAGAAAGCATTCTGCCAGTCCTTATCCTTTATCTCTCTCAACAATCTTATAGTCACTCCCGTCCACACCTGAATAAAGCCCAGAGCTATCGCCAATACTAAAAAAAGGAGTGAATTTTCTATGGGGTCGAAAACAACGACTGCCCCCTTCATACTTTTCAGGAAATTGAAACTCTCCGGTAATTTATCAATCATATTCCCAAACCAGCCACCAGTCACCGTACCCCAAAAAATAGAAGCCAGACCTCCATAACCGATTAAACGGAAAAAACGCCTCCCCATCGGTCCCATCTTTAATTTCTTCAGAGCGAGCCAGGAAAATACCGCCAGAACTATACCATATCCTGCATCAGTAATACAGAGACCGAAGAAGAGGGCAAAGAATGGTGCCATATAGGGGGTAGGATCGATACTTCCATATACGGGGCGACCAAAAAGGTCTGTAACAACTTCAAAGGGCTGAATTGCTCTACTATTTTCCAGAATCACAGGCACTTTCTCGCCCTTGCCGGGAGGAGAAACTGTTATTTCTATCTCGGGATATTTCTCTTCTAAAGTTTTCTTTACCCGGCCCACCCTGCTTTCCTGAATCCAACCGGAAAGGAAAAAGGAGACCCTTGTCCGGGCTAAAAAATCTCCTGCTTTCTCCTTCTTCTGGAGATTATAATAGTGGTCGTGTACAGCCATAAGCTGGGCCTTGTAACGCAATAGAGAAGAGGCTTCCCTGTTCAGTTCTTTTTTCCTGTTTTCCGCTTCTCCTATCTCCCTTTCAATCTGGATAAGAAACTCCTCAGGCGAATGGTTCACTTGAGGCAAAAGAGTTTCGTAAAATTCGTACTTCTTTAGAAGAGGAATGATATTATCTTTCTCTTCTTTTAGAAAAATAAGCACCATATATACAGAAGTTTTGTCTCGTCTGACTTCACACCAGTAACTCGTTGATGAACTCTTCTCCAGTTCGCTTGAGAACTTTTTATAATTTTTCACAGGAACGATTCCCGGAACCACTCGAGTCTTATCTGTATCCACAAGGTCAGACAAGTTTAACAATAAATCTCTCCAGGGAATTAAGACGGTCTTCTCCTCGCTAAGTCTTTTCTTTTCCACCTCTAATTCGCGAAATTCTTCTTCCAGATTCTTACACTGGGAGTAAACTTCATCCAATCTGAAAGTCTCTAAAATGTTAGACAATTCAGCTCGGTCCAGAACTAACTTTTCTTGAGTTAACCCTTCCAGAAATGCGGACTTCTCCTGGAAACTGGCGAGAAACTCGAGGAGGTATTGAATTTTTCTCAATCTGTCTTCAAAAATCGACTCCTGCCTCGATTCCATAAAATAGTCCTGGGTAAGCTCTTTCCGCAGGTCATTAATCTCCATAACTCCCCATTTGTGGAGGAGTGCGAGCACGTTTTCCCGTATTGAATTATGTCCTATTATCTGAATTTTTTTAATCTTAGAAATTGCCATTCTATTTTAGTTGAATTCCCATCTCCCGGAGTATTCGACTCAGTGACTTGTGGAAGCGGGGTTTTACTTTCTCTTTCAGTTTCTTTATCTCTTCTTTTTCTTTATCAGCAATTTTCTTGCTTTCTCTTCGAGCATCTTCCTCCGCTTGCCTAGCCAGCTCTTCCATTGTCTCCTGTGTCTCTTTCCTGGCTTGAACGATTAGTTCTATTTTTCTGTTCAACGCATCCTGAATTATAGCTTCTGTCTGAAGACGTGCCTGTTCCAGCTTCTTTTGACAATTCTTTTCCACTTCTTTTATTTTTTTAATTGCCTGAGTGACCATTTTATTTGATGAAGTTAAAATTAAAAAGACCCCTTCTTCAGAGGCTGTTTTGGAGTAGCGAAACTTGTTTCGCGATAATAACGCAGAGCAAGCTCTGCTACTCCACGCAGGCTGTAGCCGCAACCTTTAGGGTGCGTTTATATAACGCTCCGATGAATCGGAGCTACTCCTCTCCAAAATAGGGAATTAATAGATTATAAAAATTGGTAAATTCTGAATATCTATAGTAGAATATAATAAATTAACCTTTAAAGTCAAGAATTTTCTTGACATTTTGGTTTACTTTTTAGTATAAAACAGATACAATTATAGAGGAAAATGGAGAAAATGGATTGATTCAGCAGACTTTAGTTCTCATAAAGCCGGATGGCTTAAAGAAGTCTTTAACCGGTAATATTCTAACCCGCCTCTCGGAAACAAAGTTGGAGATCGCTGCAGCTAAAATTGTCCATGTCAGCCGAGAGTTGGCTGAAGAACATTACTGCCACATGAAAAAGAAGCCATTCTTCGAAGAACTTATCAAATATATCCAGGGAGAACTCCACAAAAGGCGAAAAGTTCTGGCTATGGTTTATCATGGAGAAAACGCCATAAAAAAAGTTAGACAGCTTGCTGGTGCCACCAATCCTGAGGAGGCTGATCCTATCTCCATAAGGGGTGCTTACGGACGCATCACCACCAGTGGCATTTATGAAAACGTAATCCATACCTCTACGAATGAAGCAGAAGCTGAGAGGGAAATAAAGCTCTGGTTTGAACCGGACGAAATAATATACAAACTGTATCCCGTTGAGGAGGCAACTGTTAAAAACCTCAAGAAGAGAGTGTGGAAGAAGTAATTTGAGTTTTCAATAGAGACGCCGCCTTATTTTCAGCTCTGGCGTTTTGTCTAAGAAAGGGAAACAATTGGCTAAAAATAAGATTTACATTATTGACGTAACTAATAGAGACGGTGTGCAGACTGCCATGCTCGGTTTGGCCAAGTTAGAGAAGACGATGATCAATATCTATCTCAACGAAATGGGTATCTATCAGAGCGAGTTTGGCTTTCCCGCAACTCGCCACGAGACCAGTTATCTCAATGCCAATCTGGAACTGGCGGAAATGGGAGTGCTCAAACCGATAATCCTTTCCGGCTGGATTAGAGCAATCAAGAAAGACGTGGAAGATGCTACTCGACTAACCAGAGTAAAACATCTGAATCTCTCCATCTCCACTTCCCATCAGATGGTGCGGGGCAAATTCGAAGGTAGGAAGGGAAGGGAAGACATCCTTAAAATGATGACTGAAGCCTGCGATAGTGCTAAAGAAAAGGGAATGGAAACATTTGGCGTCAATGCCGAGGACGCATCCCGCACTGACGAGGAATATTTAGTCAGGTTCGCCCAGTCAGCAAAGGAACACGGCGCCTGTCGCATCCGTTATTGTGACACCTTAGGGTATGATGACCCCTTCAGTATATATGAAAAGGTCAAACTCTTAGCTGAAGAAGTCAAATTACCAGTTGAACTACACTGCCATAACGACCTGGGAATGGCAGTAGCTTGCTCAGTGGCTGGGGCCAAAGCTGCCATCGATGGTGGAGTAGATGCCTACATCAATACTACTATTAATGGAATGGGAGAAAGGTGTGGAAATGCTGACCTTATTTCTGTAATTTTAGCTATTAAGAAATCGAGTGGTCTGGAAAATAGATACATTTTAGGCCAGAGAGTAGATGTCTCTTGTGCCTGGAAGATCGCTAAATATGCCTCATATGCATTTGGTGTTCCCATTCCCATCAACCAGCCAGCAGTGGGCGCAAATGCCTTTGCTCACGAGTCAGGGATACATGCTGATGGCGCATTAAAGGACCGCAGAAATTACGAACTTTATGACTTCGAAGAACTGGGCCGGGGAGAGCCGGAAATAATAGAGACGGGAAGACAGATCACTGCCGGCGAGTATAGCGGGATTAAGGGATTCAGGAATGTCTACGGAAAATTAGAGGTAAAATTTAAGGACGATAAAGAAGCAAGAAAAATCCTGGAACTTGTCCGTTACGCCAATGTGCACACCCAGAAGCCTCTCACCGCCGGGGAGCTTCGCTTTATAGCCAAATATCCGGAACAGGCGAGGAAGATATTGACAGTTGTGCCCCTGGGATAAAGATACGCTGGAGGATAAATTCTTCTATTTCTTATTTTTTACTTTGTTTAGCCTCTGTTTCTGTTCTTCCAGAACTTTAAATACTATGTCCGGCGTATCAGGAACCTTCTTTTTATAAATATTAATTAACCTATCAATCTTAGCCAGGTTTTCTTTAACCCTCAAAACGAACTGTTCCCTGTAACTTTCTTGAGAGTAATCCTTGTTAAGAATCTCCTTAAAAAGTCTTTTGAGGTCCTGATACTTTGGTATTAGACCAGTGGGAGTTTCCACGGCTTCCACTTCCTTATGGACACGTAGCTCCATCCACTTAAGCCAGACCTTCTTGTCACACTTGCTATTCAAAAAGTTTCCCTGCGCATCTTTAAGAAAATAGTTCACGGAAAAGATAGTAGGGGGATTTTTTAACCCCTTGCCAAAGTTCAGATTATCCTGTACGTACCTGGCAATAGGTATAGAAAGAAAATCTAAGTTGGCCATGGGATTATGTATCCTGACACCTTCTTTACCTAAGGTTGCCGCGGTAGTCTCTGATTCCAGACCGGCGCCTTTGGTTATTATACCGTGTACCCAGTCGAAGGATTCTTCCACAGGGACCCACGTATCGTGGTCCCTGCCTCCGTATACAATTCCTTCTATAACTACTCCTTCCCGATTGTCTATTTGCGCATCCATATTCTTAAGAAGCTTCAACTCAACGGTAAAGCGGGCATTGGGATGTGATGGATTTATCTCACGACCTTTAGCATCTTTTTTACCCGGTCTCCATTCTCCCGAATAATTAATCCCCCGCGGGGGAATTTCTCCATCCTTGCCAATCCAGTAAGTGTCACCTTCTTCAGTCACCAGAACATTGGAGAATATTATCTGGCCCGGACTGTTCAGTACTCCCCATAATACAGGGTCGTCTACTGAATTCACGTTCTGAATTATGCCAAAAATTCCATTTTCCACATTGACTGCGCGAACCATACCGTCTTTATTTCTGAGATAAGCTATGTCATCTCCCACTACCGTCTCATTTTCTAATAATGCGGTAGCCGTTTTCCCGCAAAGAGAAGGAAAAGCACCAGTAAAGTAAGTAACCCTGTTATTGGGCCCGTGCACTCCCATAATAAACATATGCTCTGTCAACCAGCCTTCCTTTGACGCCAAAGTTATGCTCAGGCGCATAGCCAGCTTTTTTAATCCTATTGTATTGCCCCCATACTGGGTATTCATACTATATACGATGTCTTCTTCAGTATCAATGTATATCCTGCGTTTTTCGATATTCTTACTCACATTATTTTCCAGCTCTCCTTCTGAATGGACGAACTTGAAGAACCTTTCAGAAGGACCCAATCTAACGAATTCTTCATAACCTCCCCGGTAGAGCAACTGCTCACTATGGCCAACATAGGCCGAATCAGTAAGCTGGACGCAAGGTATGGAGAACTCAGAACCACAAGGACCCAGACAGAAGAAAAGCACGTATAACTTATGCCCTTTCATAATATCTTTAAGAATCGTATTAATCTCTTTAAGTCCCTCCTGTTTATCAATTAGATTCAAATTTGGACCTAAATCGGCACCTTTAGATAAAAGGTACTTAGTGTTCTTTTTGTCTCTTGCCTGGTCATAATATCCATCAAAGTGAACGGTCTGTCCAGGCACAGCAAGCATCCTCTCTTCACCAGTTCTTATTGCTTCCTGCTCGATATATATTCTGTCTTCCGCTGAGTCAGTGCAGATAAAAACAGTATCAGGATTGCATAGTTCTATATACTTGGCAACGAATTGCAGAAGTTTGGGATTCTCTATCCTGGCAAGTTTGCCAAAGTCTTTTTCACTTAATCTGGTTTTAAATAAGTTTGTTGTATCCTTTGTTGTATCCATGGTAATTATGACTGTCAGGGTATCCTCACCACGTCACCCCGCTGGAAGCCTTCTCCTTCCATAATTGTAGCGATAGCATACTTCTTATCTGCTTTTCCTATCTTTATCTTACCTGCATAACTCTCTTCGGCGCCCAGGCTAAGTCCTGTCTCCGGGTCGATCAACTCCTCTCCGACTCTGTACACCTCAAAGACCTCTCCTTTTTTGACCCCGGCCTCTGTTCCCACATTAATATATACGTTACCGTCACTCACCTTGACTATACTGGCCTGCCAGGGAACTGTTTCCATTCTATCCACAATTGCATTTACAATCTCATCTATACACCCGCGGGTTGCCTTGCCCAACGGAGTCTTAGTAGAGAACCCACCACCCAGGATGTTGCCAGTCCCAAGAACGCCAGCCAAGACGACACCGACAGACCTTGCCTTAGCCTCTTTGGTTGTGGCTTCTAAAATTACTCCCGTTGTTGCATCGTACATACGGATATCACAGGCAACATAAGCACTGGTCGTGGTGAGGCCAGCTCCTGTCTTCTTTTTCAGAAGAACTCCCCCCACTCCTCCCCGGCTGACTTTTTCCTCAAACTCAGTAACCGCTCCCCTCACCAGAACCTGAGCACCCAGTATGTCGCCAATTTTTGCTGCTGTCTCTTTTCTCACTCTTCCTGCCTCACCTAAATCCTGTTCCTTAATCATATCGCTAATCGCCTTTCTTTCCACAACAACGAACTCTCCCGTTTCGTGTAAGGCGGTAATAAGCATCTCCGCCATCCCTGAACCAATCTTCCTGTGGGCACGCGGGACCTTCACTTCAAAATCAATAACAGCAATTCTCTTTTTCGGACCTTTGTACTTTTCAGCATAAGGCCTCACCCCGGTTTGAGCACAGCCCATAAGGAAGACCAGTGACAGGATTATAGACTCCTTTAAAAATTTTTTTACCATATCCACTCCTTTTCTGTCTCTGGTTGTTTAAACTATATTACCTATTGAGAAAGCTTCTTCAGAATTTGGGTAGCTATTTCTTCTACTCTTTTATTGTTTTCTGCTTTAGCCCCATCCTTGACGCTCTTCAAAGCCCCATCCCTCCACTCAATGTATTCTTCTTCGGCGATTTCAACTAACTTGTAGCAGTTATAGAAGTACTCTACTCCCTTATCGGTCGGCCTTTCCACTTTTTCGTAATAGGTTTCTTTTGGTTTTATACCATGCATCTGATAAATATCCATCATTTTCCCCACAGTCTCGGTCAAAAGCTCGCTTAACTCAGCATCACTAATACCCAATTCACGGGCAGCATCACTGAACTCTCTCTGAACCTTGCTCTTCATACCGGTGATAATATTCTTGATTACTTCTCCCCTGGCCTTACGGAGAGCCAGAGAGAAATCGGCTTGCCCCTCCACCCCGCCACTAAAGGAAAACATGCCCTCCTGAATAGATATTGGTGTGAATATCCACTCCGGCCTAAACTCCTGACTCCTCTCAACTATTCTTTCCTCGCGAATTATTGCGGGACGTTTCCCGGGACCAGCGCATCCTCCGGTTAAAATTGGGACCAAAAACAAAATTAAACAACAAAAGATTACTCTTCTCATAAATTCCTCCTTAAAAATGTGGCTCTGGTAAAAGTTGTCAGTAGTGTAGCCCTTTATGGGCATAAAACCCCTGGGCGACCATAAAGGTCGCCCCTACGCGACCAATCTATTCGATATACGAAATAACTACATTAACCCCGCCTCTTTCGTTCTCCACCAGACTAACAGTGTAGTCTTTACCTTCCTTAGAGAAAAAGAGCTGTCCAATATCAGCACCTGGCCAATAATCGGCCTTCACCAACCCATAGCCTTCCCCCTCCATCTCGCTTAAATAGAAGGTTACAACTCTATCCATAGAATCGGAGGTAATAAAATTGAGGGTGGACACATTGTCCTGGCTAGAGGTTCTTACTTCCTTCGCTTCTATATATACAGGAATTCCTTTCACATCTTTTCTGATTTTTCTCTTTGGAGAGGTAAATTCCTTTTCCTTTAGTGCGCCAGGAACTTTTCTCTTTATCCACACACTATCTTTTTCTTTTATAACCTTATGGGTCAGAATAGAAAAACGGTCAACAACCCAGGTCTTTAAAGGAAATCTTTTGGCCATCAGATACCAGCCAGCAAAGAATAGAACGACTAAAATAGAAAAGGTCTTTACTATAAAATTTATCTTCTTCCTTAAAGAGCTCTTGACCTTCTTGGGAATTTCAAATTCTCCTTCCCCTAGAAACTTTTCCTGGGGAGTTTCTTTCTCCTCTTCTTTCTTTTCCTCTTTCTTTTCAATCTCGGAGATTTTAGATAGAACTTCACCAACGAGAGGGTGGTATAATTTTACCTCTTTCTTTTTAGATTTGTCATCACGCTTTGGCTCTTCTTCGACCATTTACAACCTCCCAGAACACTATCAGCTTTTTAATAGTTCAACTATCCTTTCCAAATCTTCCAGAGAATAGTATTCGATTTCTATCTTACCCCGAACTTTCCCTCCTTCTCCCGGAGAAAACCTGCCAGAACCAGTAGACTTAATCCTCACTTTCGTCCCCAGAATTCTCTGGAGTTCTTCCTCCAGTTCAACGACCTCGGGACTTTTCTCTTTCCGGGCAACTCTTTTTCCCGAGGGAGTCCGTTTGACTCTCAATCTTTCTACAATATCTTCTGTTTCACGTACTGTCAACTTTTCCTTGAGTATCTTCCTGGCCAAGTCTATTCGTTTCTCCTCCTCTGCGATAGAGAGGAGCACCCGGGCATGTCCGGCAGATATAAGTTTACGGGAAACGAACTCTTTAATCTCCTCAGGCAAATTGATAAGTCTCAAAATATTGGCAACCGTTGACCTGGTCTTTCCTAAATGGTCGGCCAATTCCTGCTGGGTTAAATTGAACTCCTTCATCAACCTCTCAAAAGCTGTAGCTTCTTCTATGGAATTCAGATCCTCTCTCTGGATATTCTCAATTAGAGATATCTCGAACATCTCTCTATCAGTAACTCTCTTGACCACTGCTGGAATCTCTTTCAACTCTGCCATTTTGGCTGCCCACCAGCGCCTCTCTCCGGCTACCAGTTGGTAGTTCTCTCCTGAGGGAGAAACAATTATCGGTTGAACTACACCCTTTCTCTTTATAGAATTCGCTAACTCCTTTAACTTTCCCTGGTCGAATTGCATCCTGGACTGGTATTTATTAGGTTTTATCTTATTAATATCAATACTTACAACTTCCACGGGAGCTACCCGGGATACCTTGGGAATTAGTGCTTCTATGCCCTTACCCAGTGCTTTACGCATTCCTATTACCTCCCCAAACTCAACTCTCTGACTCCTCTTCTATTTCCACTCCGTTCCTCTTCAGGAACTCTCGAGTCAATGAAAGGTACGACTGTGCACCTTTCGAATCTTTACTATATAGAATAACAGGTTTCCCAAAACCCGGAGCCTCAGCCAGCCGCACATTTCTGGGAATTTTTGTCTGATAGACCGCCTGTTTAAAGAACTTACTTACTTCCTCAACTACCTGGGAAGAGAGGTTGACTCGGCCATCAAACATAGTTAAAAGAACCCCTTCGATCTGCAATCTGGGATTCAAATTCTCTCTTACCAGCCTCAATGTATTCATTAGTTGGCCAAGACCTTCCAGAGCATAATATTCACACTGGATGGGAATAATTACTGAATGGGCTGCGGTCAGCGAGTTAATTGTGAGAAGCCCCAGGGAAGGTGGGCAATCGAGGAGAATATACTTGTAGAGGTTACCCAATCCATTGAGTGCTCTCTTTAGCCTTGTCTCCCGGGAGATAAGTCCCACGAGCTCCACTTCTGCTCCAATCAAATCTACATTTGCTGGGACTAAATCGAGCCAGTCAATCTCAGTGGAAACGAGGATATTTTCAATCGAGGCTTTTTCCAAAAGCACTTCATAGATAGTATGTTTAACTTTATCCTTTTCCATCCCCAGACCACTCGTAGTATTTGACTGAGAATCCATATCGATAAGGAGTGTCTCCTGCCCATAATGTGCCAGGCAGCTAGAGAGGTTAATAGCCGTTGTGGTCTTCCCCACTCCTCCCTTCTGATTTGCAATTGCCACAATCTTTGCCATAAGATACTCCTGCTACAAATGTCATCGCGAGCGACTGAAAGGAGCGTGGCAATCTCCTTATGAACTACGAGATTGCTTCACTTCGTTCGCAATGACAGAAAAAGTATTGTTTTAAAAATATTAGCAAAAAAATTAAAAATATACAATACAAAAAATTTATCTAATCGGCCTTTTGGCCGGCACTCCTGGCCTCCGCGGATAATCTTCCGGCGTCTTCTCCACCTTATCCATCACTACCAGATTTCTCTCTAATTCTTCTCCTCTCAATGGTAACTTATAAGGTATAACCTTATTTATTCTCCCGCCCAGAACTTCTATCGCTTTACCTGCTTTCTGGAGTTCACCCTTAATCTCTCGACCCTTTTGGGAAATGAAAATCCCTCCAACCCTAACGAAAGGGAGACAGTATTCAGCAAGGATAGCTAAATTACTAACTGCCCTGGATACCGCTAGATCATACTTCTCCCTGTACTCCCCATTCCTTCCGTATTCTTCCGCTCTTCCGTGAATTACCTCTAAACTCCTTTCAAAACCCAGTTTACCAGAGATATAACGCATGAATTCTACCTTTTTCATTGTCGCCTCAAGCAAAGTTAGCTCGAATCTTGGCTGATAAATCTTTAGCGGTATCCCGGGAAATCCTGCTCCTGAACCGATATCTATAATTTTTCTTATCTTTTGATAAATTTTAGATGGAACTCCTAACAGGCAGAAGAGAGAATCTATAAAATGTTTAACTAAAACCTCTTCCTCTCCATTTATGGCAGTGAGATTAACCTTTCTGTTCCATTCCTGGAGTTCTTGCAAAAATAGGAGGAACTTTCCTATCTGGTCCTTATTGAGCTCTATCCCTGCTTGTTTAGCTCTTTTTTGCAACGAGGTAGCTAACCCATCCATAAGAGTTCCCTTGGAGACATCCACCATATGAGGCAGAGCGAAGCTCTCTAGCTACAATATTTGAAAGATAGTAATGTGGAGTCCCCCGATGAAATCGGGAGTCGATTACATCCCTCCCTTTCGGGAGGACTCCAGACCTTTCTACATTAGCCTGGTGGTTCCCAGAGCCTCTTCCACAGGGTTCCCACTCTTCTTTTCCTCATTAATTTATAGATTTCTCTTAGTTTAGCTCTGGTAGACTCTTCCCCTTTCTTTATACAATATTCTAACTTCTTAAAATTTACCCAGTGAATATTACCCACCTCCGGCTTTATCACCAGATCCGCCCTTCTCAACCGAAGTTCATTAAGAAATAATCTAGAGATATAGCTAGTCCTGAGAATAACGTCCAACCCTGTTTTCATCTCCTGAGGATTACTACGCGGGAAAGACCCATGCACATCCACACCTACCACTAAATCGGCCCCCAATCTGAAAGCAACGTCCACGGGGACCAGGTTCACCGCACCTCCATCGACCAATCTCCTGCCCTCCCATTTCAAGGGCGGGAAGAGGCCAGGAATGGTGATGCTTGCCCGAACCGCCTCTCTCAAAGGCCCCTTAGTAAAACAGAACTCTCTATTGGAAGTTAGGTCAGTACTGACACAAGCAAAGGGAATCCTTAAATCTCCTATATTCTTATCTGGCAGAATACTATTTATTATTGTCTTTATTCTCTTCTCACTAACCAGAGCAAGCTTTACTAAACTCAGGTTATAAATCAACTTCCACTTTGCATAAGAGACAATCTTTTTAATGGGTTTTGAGCCTTCTTCTCCTATCTCATCCTTTAAGAATTCGAGCCTGGCTCGTTTGTATTCACTGCTCTCCAAAAATTCTAAACCTTTCTTCTCAATAGAAGAAGCATTATACCCACAGGCATAGAGCGCCCCGATTAGGGCCCCTGAGCTGGTGCCGGCAATAACATCGATGGATATTCCCTCATCCTCCAGAACCTTCAACACCCCTATGTGCGCCAGCCCCCTTGCTCCTCCGCCACCCAGGGCTAAACCGAACCTCAATTTTCGCATATATTTTCCTTATACAAAATGAGCGCCCCTTAAATTGTTTCACGTGAAACAATTTTCCAGCAAAAAGGGGTCAAAAAGGGACCTCAAAAAAGGGCTCTGACCCCTTCTTTTTCCCCTCTTTTCCAAACCTCAATTTTCGCATATATTTTCCTTATGCGAAATAAGAGCTCCTAAATTGTTTCACGTGAAACAATTTTCCAGCAAAAAGGGGTCAAAAAGGGACCTGACCCCTTTTTTCCTACCTACATTGACGCGGAGCTTTGCTCCGCTACTCCTTTCAGAAACCATTACGGGCATAAAGCCCTACACTACCAATTCTTTTTGTCCTCTTTTCTAAGTTTTCCACAATTTTGTCAGTTCGACTCCAGCCCTGAAGAGGTATTTCTTTCCCCTGAGCCACGTCTTTACCGAACCGACTCCTACTACTTTTCCTCCTTTTGCTTCCACTTTGCCCTTTAAAATATCGATAGCCCGGTGATATCCCACTCCTCTTGAGGTAACAAATATAATTACCTTTTTATCCATAAGATTACAGGTCTGGAGAAACGCGTTAAGGGCAGGAGTGGGACTGTATGCCCAAACAGGTGTACCCAATATAATCAGTCCATATTTGCTTAGATCAAAACCTGAAGGAGCCACTTCAGTGTTTAAGCCAAGGTGGGCGTCCCGCACCCCTCTGAGGAAACCAAAAGGCCCCCTTCTCTTCTTAAGATCTCTTATCTCCACTAAGTCTCCACCCAGTTCCTGTTGAAGTTTCTCTGCTAAAAATCTTGTCTTCCCCGTCCGGGAATAGTAGAGAATCACGCTTTTCATTCTGGATTACTCCCATTAGTTTATTTCGTTAGAAATCTTCTTATCCCCTATTGCTTCTCCTTCCACTACTCTCCATGTACCATCATCCTCTTTTATTAGAGAAAGCTTAAAAAATTCCCTCCCTTTAAGGTAACCAAATTCTCTATGGGAAGCTTCAATGACAATGAATAGATAGAGATCACATCTTTTACCCTCGAACTTCTTCCTCTTTCTTAAAATATCAACCTTAAAATCACCAAACCCTTTAAGGAAATCTTCTACTTTAATCTTTAGACCATGGTAATCGTTCCCATATCTATCTTTATAATCTCTGGAAACGTAATTAAACGCCCCCTCAAACTTCTTCTCCTCTATCAGTTGCTTTGCTTCCTTAATGGATCGTTCAACCAACCAGCGATCTTTGATGAATGAATCGTATACAATGAACAGAATAGCAAGGACAATAAGGAGGACAATGAGTCTCTTCATTCCACTCTGACCCTTTTTTTATTTGCCTATACAGAATTTGGAGAAGATTCTACTTAAAATATCTTCAGTGGCAGTCTCTCCCACAATTTCTCCCAGCGCCTTCAGTGCCCGGCGTAAATCGAGGGCTATAAATTCTTCCGACTCTCCCCTCCCGCAAGCTTCTATTCCCTTTTTTAAGGATTCTTCAGCTTTTACCAGAGCATCTTGATGCCTAACGTTTGTAACCAGAACAGCATCAGAGATACTCACTTCTCCCTTAATAAATAGATGGTAGATTAGCTCTTGTAAATCTTTTATTCTTGTCTTTTTGGTTGCTGATACTTTAATTAAAGGCGGGTTTCTCAGAATAGAGGGATTGCTTAAACTGTCATGTGCGGGGTTAGCTGAATTAACCGATAATGATTCTTTTTCGGGCTCAAGTCGATTAAGGCAAGATGCCCACAGTTCTCTTATTTCTCCCTCAGATACCACCTGGGGAAGGTCACATTTATTAGCCACTAAGATTGTTTTCCTGCCCAGTAGGTTTTCTGCGATATGACAATCCTCTTCGCTCAAGGGTATCGATAAATCGATTACAAAAAGGACAAGGTCTGCAAGTGCAATAGCCCTTCTCGTCCGTTCTATCCCTGCCATTTCAATTTCATCCCGGGCACGTCTGATTCCCGCGGTATCCATAATCTTCATGGGAATGCCGAGAATATTAACCATATCTTCAACCACATCTCTGGTCGTTCCCGGAACAGGAGTTACAATCGCCTTATCCTCTTCAAGAAGCACGTTCAACAGGGAGGACTTCCCCACATTAGGCTTGCCCACTATGGTTGTCTGCAAACCTTCTCGTAAAATTCTTCCTGATTGCGCAGACTTCAGAAGTTCTTTTAACTCCCCGGAGAGTTTCTCCATCCTTTCCGCTAATTCTCCTCGGGAAAGATGGGGAATATCCTCTTCAGAATAGTCGAGGCAAGCTTCAATGTGGGCCAGAAGGTCTACTATACAGTCACGAATCCTGTTTACAGTTATAGATAAGTGTCCTTCCATCTGGTGGAGTGCACAATTCAGGGCGGCGTCAGTTCGAGACCTGATTATATCACAGACTGCCTCGGCCTGGATAAGGTCTATTCTGCCATTTAGGAAAGCTCTCAGGGTGAACTCCCCCGGCTCTGCTAACCGGGCACCTTCCATTAAACATAATTCCAGAACCTTGCGCAGGGGAACTATCCCCCCATGGCAAGAAATCTCTGCCACATCTTCACGGGTATAAGTATAAGGCGCCCGCATCACGCTGAGGAGAACTTCGTCTACCAATTTTTCTCTATCGTAGATGTGTCCATAATGGATGGTAAATGTGTCTACCCCGGCTAAATTCTTCTTCCTTTTGGGAATGAACAGTCTCAGCACAATGGGGATAGCCTGGCTTCCACTTAAGCGGACAATGCCAAATCCGCCCTCCCCCATTGGAGTGGAGATGGCAGCAATTGTATCCTCTGTATCAATGTTCAAATCGAACCTCTCTCCTATTTCTTCTTTGGAGAGACCACCACTTTCCTGAAATTGCCTTCTCCCTGTGAGGTAGTCTCCACATCCCTATCATCCTTCAATGCAAGATGGATTACTCGGCGCTCAGCGGGATTCATTGGTTCTAACTCACGAGACCTGCCCTTACTCTTCACTTCATCAGCCACCTCCCCGGCCATCTTCACTAATGCATTCTCCCGTCGCTGACGATAATTTTCAGTATCTACAATTACCTTTGTTCTCGTCTTTTCGTCTCTATTCACAATTAGATTCACAATTAGCTGGAGG
Source organism: bacterium (assembly GCA_035530055.1). Classification (NCBI taxonomy): domain Bacteria; species bacterium. The sequence goes on from DATKVN010000021.1 coordinate 36,283, forward strand.
GCATTTAGAGTCTGACCTTTCTTCCCGATTAGAATTGCCCCGTTTTCACTTTTGATGTCTGCCACTACCTTCTCCTCTTCTAAGGAGGTGGTTACTTCTGCTTCCATTCCCATTAATTTTAGGATTTCATTCAGTTCTTCCTTTACTTTTTTCTGAGCAGAAATAAGATTGCCGCCAGAAAGTTTCTCCCGAGCTGCTTTTCCTTTCTCTTCAGCTTTTAAACCTTTCAAAGGCTTAACTATCAGCTTGATTTTAGCCGGGCTTGCCCCCATGAGACCAAATAATCCTGCCTTGCCTTCATCGAGAATCTTTACTTCCACATCGTCCCGGGAAAGGCCGAGCTCTTTTAATCCTTTCTCAATTGCTTCCTCGACATTCTTACCACTAAATTCTTTCTCTTCCATTGGAAAATCTCCTATAAATTCAGGCTTTAACTTTCGACTTCCTCTTCATAATCAATTGCATTGTTAAGGTGAGAATATTATTCGTTAGCCAGTAAAGAACCAGACCCGAAGGGAACTTCAGGAAGATAACCGTAAAGAAAACAGGCATAAACATCATCATTTTAGACTGCGCAGGGTCACCGGTGGCAGTCAACTTCTGTTGCAAAAACATTGTAGCTCCCATCAAAATTGGTAAAACATAGATAGGGTCTTTCATGGATAGGTCTTCTATCCAGAATATAAAAGGCGAATGGCGGAGCTCAACTGCGTTTCTAAGCATGGTGAACAGTGCCCAGAATATAGGAATCTGTAAAATCATCGGCAGACAACCACCAAAAGGGTTCATTTTCCGGGAACGATAAAGATTCATCGTTTCCACATTAAGTCTTTTGGGATCATCTTTATATTTCAACTTCAATTCCTTCATCTTCGGCTGAAGGCTTTTCATTGCCTCCATCGATTTGAAACTTTTCCTGGTCAAAGGAAAGGTGAACACCTGCAATATACAGGTTAAAATGATTATAGAGAAGCCATAGTTATAAGTTAGCCTATAAAAAAAGTTTAAAACAGATAGAAAGATTGTGCTTAAGAATCCGAAAAGTCCAAAGTCGAGAGTGCGTTCCAGACCAATATTAAAATTCTTCAAGTACCCATAGTCCTTGGGCCCCACTAATAGATCAACTTTGTAACTCTTAATCTGGTTGGGCTCTAAAATAGAAGAGGGAGCAATCAGACCAACAGCAGGAGTATGCTTATCGAAGATTTCCACTTTACCCGTAGAGAAATCCTCTTCCCCGTTAATAAATGCAGCAAGGAAGTATCGGTTGGTTACACCTATCCACTCTATCTTACCCGTATAAGTGCTGGGTTTCAATTTTTTGATAACCATCCCCTCAATCCTTCCCTGTGCTTTCATCATCTTCATATTCTCTTTAAGTAAAGCCTCGTCTATGGATAACCCTGCCTGCCATAACAGGGTCAGATTTCCTATCTGTTGAGGGATTTTGGACTGGTTATGAATTCTCACTTCCAGACTTTGCAGATAACCTCCATAGGAGAACCGGTATATCTTGGAGAGAAGCAGTCCCTTACCCAACCGATAATTGAAAAGAACTTCTCCTTCCTTGCCCTCCTCCAATACGAGTTCTTCCTCCTCTGTTTGGAAATGGGCATGGGAAAGTCCAGGAAAGCCCTCTATCTCCAAATCGAGAGGTAGAATCCCCTGGCTACGAAAGCTCTCCAGAACGAGGTCGACTGCATTTCCTTTCTCCTTAATAGACCATTCCAGCACTCTTGCTCCCTGGGTGGCGAGGACAATTCTGGAAGTGTCGGTGACTACTACTACTTGTTTAGCCTCTTTGTCAAGTTGCAAAGCTCGAGGAGAAACCCTCGCTTCCCTGTCAATCTCTTCCACTCTCTCCTCTCTTTCTGTAACAGGAGCAACTTTTTTCTCCACGGGAGGAGGGCGCAAAAATCTTGACCAGACCAGAAGAATTATCATGGAAATGACTACAGCAAGTATCGTTTTTTTCTCCATTGAATTTCCTTTCTAATTTAGAATAAAATTTATTTTACAGGGTCGTAACCTCCGGGGTGGAAAGGATGACATTTCAAAAGTCTTCTTATTCCTAAGAATGCCCCCTTCACTATTCCGTATCTCTTGAGGGCTTGAATTGTATACTCCGAACAGGTAGGATAGAAACGGCAAGCCCTGGGGAGAAGAAATGAAATCTTCTGATAAAATTTAATCACCATTACAATTATATTTACTGCCATTTCCCTCAATCCCTCACTATCCTCGCCCTTCCCCAGAGATGCAAAATTCTCTTTTCCAACTCAAAGTAATCGGCTAATTCCCTGGCAGAAGAACGGGCGATCAAGATTATTTCCATCCTGTCTTTTAAGCGGGACTGGTGGAGGCGAAACACTTCCCGCATCCAGCGTTTAATGCGATTGCGAATTACCGCCTTACCAATCCGCCTGCTTACAGAAAGTCCCATCCTGGGTAATCGACTCTCTCCCTCTTGAGTTACTTCTTTCGACGGGCAAGTAAGCGGATTTATCTGGGAAGACTTCTCCAGGACATACACAACTAAATACTTATCCGCATAGGATTTCCCTTTTTTCATAATTTTTTTAAATTCGGCCTCACGTTTTATCCTCTGCTGTTTTTCCAGGGCAAATTTTTTCATAACCAAAGATTCTTCTAAGAAGACAACCTTCTTCTCTTCTTTTTTCTCCTTGCCCGCAAAATCCTCCGGCCACCCTTTGTGGCCATTCTCTTTTTGAAGCCGTGAGTTCTCTTTTTTCTTCTAACTTTTGGTTGGTAAGTCCTTTTCATCTGTTCTCACACCAATCTAAAATTTTTTTAAATTGTATCTTTTATTTCTTCTCTTGTCAAGGATTGGTTCGAGGTCAAAAACTTTTCCCCTAAAAAAAATGTTGACAGGGTTTAAGAAGAATAATATAATATCTTCGGAAATTTTTTTCTACATTAGGCAAAGGCTATCAAAGTTCTGTCCCTTTACCCCATTACTGCCTGAGGTTTATCCCCAAACCCCTGGATTGACGACAGGCAGTTTCATTTCTCTTACCAAAAGAAATTTGATAAATTCTGAATTATAGATATCTCAAACCAAAAATCGGATTACTCTTTTCTAAGTTATGCACACCTGTTAACAACCTGTTAGTAACTTTCCGCAAATCGGTGACATGGCTCACGGTTCTTTGATGCTTGTAATTGGTAGGCATAATTGATTCTACAGCATAATGAATTCGTGAAGGAGAACTATCTGAAATCGGTGGAGAAGGGGGCAAAAATGGTGCTGTCCGCAGAGCAATTATGGGACGAAATTCTAAATAAACTCAAGGAAGAAATGCCCAAAGATAGTTACGAACTCTGGTTCAAACCCACAAGAGCCGTATCTTTTGAAGACAATATCCTAAACGTTCAGGTGCCCAATAGGTTCTTTTCCAAATATTTACAAGAGAGGCACAAGGGAAAAATCGAAGAATTATTAAGAGTAACTACTGCCTCAGAAGCGCAAATAATTTTCACCATTGACCCCCAATCCCACATCCAGGAAAAGGAAAGAAAAGATGAAGAAATTGAACCGACATCGATTGCCGCAGACGAGACTACCTTCGCCACAATGGAATTCAATCTCAAGTACACCTTTGAGAATTTTGTGGTTGGTCCTTCTAATCGTTTCGCTCACGCAACTGCTGAGGCGGTAGCCAATGACCCTGGAAAAGCCTACAATCCTCTATTCATATATGGAGGAGTGGGCTTGGGGAAAACACATTTATTACAGGCTATTGGACACTATAATAAAAAACAGAACCCCAGGCTCGCTGTTCTCTATATCACATCGGAAAGATTCACCAATGAACTTATTGAATCGATCCGAAACGACAGGATGGTAGAATTCCGCAACAAATATCGCCATCTGGATGTTCTTATGATTGACGACATCCAATTTCTGGCCGGGAAAGAAAGCACGCAAGAAGAATTTTTCCATCTTTTCAATACCCTTTATGAAGCTCACAAACAGATTGTTATTTCCTCTGATTCCACTCCCAAGGAGATACCTACTATCGAAGAAAGGCTCCGCTCCCGATTCCAATGGGGAGTAATTGCCGATATCCAGCCGCCTGATATAGAGACCAGAATTGCCATCTTAAGAAAGAAAGCAGGGGCAGAAAACATCTTCATTCCAGACGATGTAGTTCTGTTTCTTGCCAGCCAAATAAAGTCCAACATCAGAGAGTTGGAAGGGTGTTTAATCAGAATTGTGGCATTTTCTTCATTGACCGGAAGTGAAGTTACTGTGGACCGGTCTAAAGAAATTCTAAAGGATATAATTACCAAAGAAGAGATTGCTGTTCCCATAACCATAGAACTGATTCAAAACGCAGTGAGTAAACATTTCCATCTGGATGTTAAAGAGATGAAAAGTAAAAAGAGAACAGATGCCGTTGCTTTTCCCAGGCAGGTGGCAATGTATCTGGCCAGAACCTTAACCGAATATTCTACGACAGAGATTGGGACGGACTTTGGTGGCAGAGATCATACAACAGTAATGTATGCTTGTGAAAAGATTAAGATGAAACTTGCCGGCGACCCTTTCTTCGCCGCTCTCGTAAATAGGATAACGCAGGAAATAAAGACTGGAGTATAAAAGAGAAGTTCGGGATTTGGTTTGCTCGCTGACAATTTTTTGTAAGCATCCCGATAATAATCGGGAATAAACGGAGGCAAAGCTTGCGCTTTGCTGCTATAATCTTCGATTTTTGGCTAAAAATTCTAATGCTCGCTACACCAAATCTCCTCGCATGGTGAATATATAAAATGTTGGGGATAATATGTTGATGGATTGTGAATAAGGTGAAGATACAGTGAATAAATTTTCAAAAATTGATTTCTTGTGCATTATCTTAATATTTTATAATCTTTATTCACATCATATTCTTCTTTAAGTATTTTTCCAAAAAATAAGTTAAATCTAAATTTTTCTCGTTCTTTTAACTTTATTAACATATTAACATCCCCTACTAATACAGACTACTAATCTTAATATTTAAAAAAAAGAAGAAGGAGGAAGAAAATGCAGATTAGTTGCAAACGAGAAGAATTGCTTAAAGGAATTCAAACAGTGCAAGCTGTGGTAGGAACTAAGAGTACTCTCCCTGTACTGGCAAATGTTCTATTGGAAGCTAAGGGAGAAAAAATGGATATGACAGCCACAGACTTAGAAGTAGGAGTAAGATGTTCGGTAAAAGTAGAAGTTTCCGAACCGGGGGCGATAACTCTGCCAGCAAGGACTCTCTCGGAGGTGGTGCGAGAATTACCCTCTGAGGAGATTAACATCAAAGTTGACGAAAAGAGTCGGGTACAAATTAATAGTGGGCAAGCAATTTTTAATCTGTTGGGATTGCCTAAAGAAGATTATCCCGCGCTACCAAAATTCAAAACTGACGGGGAATTCTCTATTGACCGGGAATCGTTAAGTGAAATGATTAAGAAAACCATCTTTTCTGTTTCCCAAGATGAGACTCGCTATGTTCTCTGTGGGATATATTTTCGCGTGGAGAAAGGAAAGGTTAGAATGGTTTCCACTGATGGCCGGCGATTGTCTTATATTTCCAAAGACATAGAAATTGATAAGAAAAAGGAAGTAAAAGTAATCATTCCCACAAAGGCGGTCAATGAGCTTAATAGAATCCTAACACAAATTTCCACAAGAGAAGAAACCGAAAAAGAAGGCAAAGTAAGAATAAATATTGAGGAGAATCAAGTAGGCTTTATGATAGGTGATACTATTTTGATTTCCAGATTAATCGAGGGTCATTTCCCCAATTACGAACAGGTCATTCCCAAAAGCAGTGAGATCAAGCTTAAAATAAAGACTGAAGCACTGTTACAAGCAACCAGGAGAGTTGCCCTGTTGACTACCGAAAAGTCTAACTCGATCAGGTATTCGCTGAAGAAGAATGAACTAGTTATTAGTGCCAATACAGAAGGGCTCGGTGAGGCTCGAGACGTGGTGGGAGTCGATTATGCTGGCAAGGAGATGGAAATTGCATATAATCCCCAATTTCTGATAAGTGTCTTGAGAAATATTGGCTGCGAGGAAGTCTGTTTAGAACTGACCAATTCCCTCAATCCATGTTTAATAAGACCAACAACCGGGGAAGATTATATTTCTATAGTCATGCCTATGAGAATATGATATAATATTTAAAGTAAAATTGATTCTCAAAAAACACTAAACCGGGCGTTCTGCAAAATATCAAAGTCTGGAGTCCTCCCGAAAGGGAGAGGTGGAGTGTCAAGCGAAAGCTTGACTCAGTGAAACTCTCGTTTCACACTCCAGAATTTAATTACCTTGCTTTCGCAAGGACTCCATATATAAAGAGGAGAGACCGGGTATAGTGACATACCTGAGGGAAATAAAAGGAATAGTTAAAGAAACTTTCCGAAAGTTTAATCTGGGCGAGGAGAGTCAGAAGTTGTTCACTATCTGGCAAGAAGAGGTGGGTGGACTGGCAAAGCATGCCCAGATTGGTAACTTTCGAGAAGGCAAATTGTTGGTAGAAGTAGATAACCCTGTGTATATGCAGGAATTGTCAGCAAAAAGGAAGTCTATAATGGATAGAGTAAATAAAAGGATGGGCAAAAGATTTATTGTGGAGGTTCGTTTTAAGCTTGGTAAAACAGATAGGAGTAGAAGTGAAGATTAAGACAAAAATCGTTCTTTTTTCCGGTCTATTTTTATGCGGAATTATAGGGGGATTAATCGCCGCGGGTTTTTTCTTAGAAAGGTGGGTTTTCCTGCTTTTAGGTATAATAGGAATAGTTTTAGGAATTCTTGGAACATTGGTTATGGCCAGCCGAATATCGGGCAGGGTCGAAAAATTAACCACTGTAGCAAAATCTATTGCCAGGGGCCAATTCGCTAGGGTGATAGAACCAGAAAATGACGAGTTAAGCCATTTGGGCGCAGAATTGAATTGGATTGCTGAAAAACCCGGAGAACTGGAGCGTTTAAAGAGCACCTTTATTTCCAGTATTTCCCATCAATTCAAGTCTCCTCTCACAGCCATAGAAGGTTATATTGATTTTTTTATTGAAGGAATAGATGCTGGAATCGGGAAGGAAAAGCAGATTAAAGCATTAAACATAATGAAACATAATGCTTCCCGCCTGGGCAAGTTGATTAACGATGTCCTTGACTTGGCTGAGATAGAAGCCAGACAGCTTGAGATTAAGAGGCAGCCTTTTAATTTAGGCGAGGTCCTTGAAGAAGAGGCAGGAGAGTTTCAATCTCTTGCCCGGAAGAGAGAGATTGAAATCGAGGTGAAAAAAGAAGAAAAAATGGGACAGGTTTTAGGGGATAGAAAAGAGCTGAAAAAGGTCATAGATAACCTTTTAAGTAATGCGCTGAAGTTCAACCACAGGCAAGGCAAGGTGGTTATAGAGGCAAAGGAGACCGGTGGTCAGGCAGGAGAAAGCAGTGGTTTCGTTGAGGTGTCCATTAGCGACACGGGATGCGGCATACCAGAAACGGAAATTTCAAAGGTATTTGATAAATTTCGCAGGTTGACTCTGGAAGATGAGACAGTGATGGAAGAATTGAAGGGGCCTGGTTTAGGGTTGGCAATCTCTAAAGGTATAGTGGAGGCACAGGGTGGGAAGATATGGGTGGAAAGTGAATTGGGGAAAGGTAGCAAGTTC